>NZ_JAGAVR010000023.1:0-35749 GCF_017941855.1 Turicibacter sp.
ATACAGCAACTAAAGGATGCGGTGTAATGAAAACTGATGATCAAACGATTATATTAAATCCAGAAGAAACAGTCTATTTACCAAAAGGAATTAAATATACAATTGAAGGTAACTTAGAATTAATTAAAACATGTTAAAAAAATGGGACTGAAAATGATTAGCTTTCAGTCCCATTTTTATTAGAGAATCCAAAAAAGCCTTGATTAGAAATGAGAATCAAGGCTTTTTTAAATTTAGTTGTTAGAGATGGTTTCTAATTCTTCTATTAGGAATCGATTTGAAAAGACAAATAAGAAAGCAAGTAAACTAGTAATAAATAAGAAAGTCACAGCAGGGCTGATTTCAAATAAAACTAGCGCAGCAAGGAAAATTAGAATATTGGTTATGGCGAGTAGTGGTTTTTTAAAAATAAGAATGAGTGCATTTCTTAAAATATTTAATGCATTATTTGAAAATAGACTAATGAGTAATGAAATAAACGGTGTCATTAATAATAGGATAATTAAGAGTCCTAAGAATAAGCAACTAACAATGGTATTATTATAAGCTGACTTGAAGAAAACAATATTTGAGTATAAAGCAAAGATAAAAATTAACTCAACAAACCAAATGAGTAAACTTTGTTTAAAGTTAAGCAAGAACCCTTTTTTAAAATCAGATAGGAGATTAAATCCTTTATTTTTTAATAGTTTACGCATACAGTAAACTAGAATGTTAAATGCAGGCATTGTTGGAATTAAGCAGAGTAAAAATAAAGGTAGATAAGTGGAAATCTTGCTGATTCCAACCAATAAGAAAAATAGAATAATAGGTATATTTAAGAGCATAAAAAGTAAGTTCAAGACAAGGAATGAAAAAATATAATTACAAATATCAAACAATTTATTAAAGTTGAAGTATTCTGACATCGTTAATCCCCCTTTTAATCATCACCATAATCAGTATTGTAAAAAAAATCAAACGTTTTCAATACTGTCATAGGAAAAATATACTCATTTATCGTAGAATTTAATAGTGTATTTTTCATATTTTTGATTTAAAAATTATAGAATGTTTAGATAATGGAAAAAATAGCGCATACAAAAAAGGATGACAAATAGATAGAATATCTTTAAAATATAAATTGGGTACCACTAGGTATAGCTAAAAGCATATAAAGGAGGGGGAGATATGCTAGCTAAAAAATCGATGCTATACAATAACTTATTTTTAACTTATTCATTAGTTATCATTTGTTTGATAGGGGGGTTCGATCTTTATTTAATTAATTATGTGGTGTCTGAAAGTAAAAGTAACCGAATATCATTAGGGGAACAGCTTGGATATAACGCCAATGAACTACTCAAAGAGATTGAAAACTCTAATAAATTCATTGTCAGTTCAATGTATTACGATTATATGTTATCGAATGATATCATTTATTTTCTAAATAATCATTCGAATGATTATTTAAAAAATAAATTAGATAGTTTCTCAGGCAGTAATCATTTTACCTATAATGGTGTTGAAAGGTTTGTGGCCAGTGCATTTATTTCGAATAATAAGGTAGAAAATATTATATTTTTAAGTGAAAAACTGAATGAAGTTAGATCATTTAATCATGATAATCAGATTTATATTGAAAAAATAGAAAATTATGAGACAGTGATTCAGAAGTTACCGGAACTTTTTTTCTCGGAAAATAAACTGTATCACGTGAACTCAATTAATAATCCAGATACATTAGTAGAAGAAGGAAAATTAATTGTGGTTTACGATTTATCTGAAGTGAATAATATTGTTGCGAAGTATGGAGCTAATTATAATCTTTGTATTTATGATGAACAGTATCAAACGGCCTATCTCCCTGAAGACAAGTCAGAAGAGCCATCAAAGGAAAGTTTATTAGCTTTGAGCGACTTAAAAGAAGGAGAAGAATATAAAATTCCCGGAAATCATCAAAGTTTATTTAAAACTAAATTTTCTGATGAGTTAAGTGTCATTACGGCAATCTCAATGCAAAACTTAATTGAAGCGCCACAGATTTTTTATTCATCGATACTTTTACTTGATTTATTTTTAATCTTTGTTAGTGCAGTCATTTTAAAGTGGAAATTAGAAAAATTGACAAGAAGGACAGATGCTATCCTAGAGGTGATGGAGGAAGTTAAAGAAGGAAATCTTAAAGTTAAAATTCCAATTGGAGATGAAATGGATGAAATTAGCTATATCTCACAGAATTTTAATGAGATGTGTAGTGAGCTCGATCGCTATATTAATAAAAGTTATTTAGCTGAAATTAATCAAAAGAAAGCGGAGATGATTGCTCTCCAAAATCAGATTAATCCCCATTTTTTATATAATACGCTAGAGTGTATTCGGATGAAGGCTGTTTGTAATGGGGATAAAGATGTCGGGAAAATGTTATATAATTTATCCTTTTTATTTAGAAAACAGGTTAAAGATCATAATTTTATCACTTTAGAAAGTGAACTTGAGTATTGTACTCGTTACATGGAAATCTTTAAGTTTAGGTATCGTGAGAAATTTGATTTTAAGATTAATTGTCCAGATGAATTACTAGATAATGAAATGATCAAATTTGCGATACAACCCTTAATTGAAAATTATTTTATGCATGGAATTAAATTGGAAGAGACTAATAATTTTATTGAGATTAATGTCAGTAAAGAATCTGAGAATATTAAAGTTATCATTGATGATAATGGAAAAGGAATCCCACCAGAGAAGTTAACACAGCTCAATGAAAGTCTGACAGGTGAATTATGCAGAAATACAGCGAATCAATCCATAGGAATTATTAATGCTCATGCACGAATCGTTGGAGCATATGGTGAAGGTTATGGAGTTCAATTAGATAATAATAGTAAGGGTGCAAGGGTCGTCATTATGATTCCTTGCAAAAGGGGGCCTAATGTATGAAAAAAGTTATGTTAGTTGATGATGAAATTTTTATTACGGAAGGATTAATGTCAATTATTGATTGGAAAGCACTAGGGCTTGAAGTCGTTCAATCTGCTGAAAATGGTGAAGAAGCGATTAGAAAGTTTAAAGATAATCCAGTCGATATTATTGTAACAGATATCAATATGCCAGTTAAAACAGGCTTAGAGTTAGTTCAAGAAATTAATGAGATGGGCAAGAAGGTAAAATTCATTCTCTTAAGTGGTTATGATGAATTTGCCTATGCTAAAAAAGCAATTGAATATGGGGTTGAAAATTATCTTTTAAAACCAGTTGATGAAGAAGAATTAGAAGTAGCGTTAAAAAAATTAGTAGATAATATCGCGAAGGAGAAAGAATTTATTAATAGAGGGTTAGATAAAACAGGAAAGTTACTAGCCTTTTTAAATGGAAAGTATGATGTGAAAGAAGTCATTGGAATAAAAGATGATATGTATGTTGATTTTTATAAAGAAAAATATACGGTCACGAATATTTTCATTAATGGTAAAAAGGATAAAGAGGTATATATTAATATTAATCCGATTGTTGAGTCAGTGTTTAAAAGTCAGTGTGAAGTGTTGTATCAATTTGATGGGCAAATTATAGTGATTAATAGCTGGGATAAAGAGAAGACTGATGATGAAATCTTAGAGGAGTATCGAGAACTAAGAGATTTACTGCAAACTGAGCTAAAGTATGATATTTTCATTTCAGTAGGATCAAGTGTCAATATGATTGATGATTTACGCAAAAGTTATATGGTGGCTAAAAAGTTGAAGAAGTATATGTTGACTGAAGGGATGAATCGTGTTGTTAACGAAAAGATGATTTCGGTTATTAAACATAAAGATGTGAAGTTTAGGGATGAAATCGAGCAAATCAATAAGTTAATGATTGAAAAAAATAGCGCAGCGTTAAAAGTTTACGTTGATGAAGTTTTTGAGAATAAAGAATTAACGCCTAAGAATATTTATGATTTTTCAATTAAGGTTGTTTTGCTGATGGATAAGGTTAAAGAAGAGTTTAAGGTGGATAAAAAATACACACGAGAAAGTTTGAGTGATACGATTATTGAGTTATGTCATGAGAATACGCGAGAAAGTATTAAGACATTTATTTTAAGTGAGTTAGACGAGTTTATGGAAGTGATGACACAGGATACGATAAAGTATAGTCCTGTTGTGCAACAAATCGTGAATACGATTAATGAGAGATACTATGAAGAACTAAGCTTAAAAACATTGGCATATCAATATAACATTAATAGCTCTTATTTAGGACAAATTTTTAATAAGGAAGTTGGATGTTCATTCTCGGATTATTTGAATAAAACGAAGAATATGAAAGCTAAGGAGCTCATTTTAGAAACGAATATGAAAATTAATGATATTGCTAAGGAAGTTGGCTATACAGATTCAAGTTATTTTTATCGTAAGTTTAAAAAGTTCTTTGGTGTCTCACCATCGACGTTAAGGGAAATGAAAAACTATTAATAAATAAAGCTAGAGGTTTTAGAGGCAAGGAATTCAATTTTTTGCTTTGTTAAAATCTCTAGCTTTTTTTAATCAAATTTGTTACGAACTAAAATTAGTACATTAAACCTAAGAATTTTCATCTATTAAACTAAATTCTATATATGGTATATTTTAATCAAGCCAGATAAGCGTTTACATAGGAGGGGGATAGAGTATGGCCGATGAAGTAAAAGTTAAAAAGAAAAACTCTAGATGGAAAAAGTTCAAAGATAACAAGGAGTTATTAGGCTTGACAATACCTGGAACACTTTGGTTTATAGCGTTTGCTTACTTACCTATGTTCGGAATCTTAATAGCATTTAAAGATTGGAGAATTCATGGTGGATTCTTTGAAAGTTTAATTAAGAGTGAATTTGTAGGATTAAAGAATTTTGAGTTCTTATTTAAAAGTACTGATGCATGGGTTATTACTAGAAATACAGTAGCTTATAACTTAGTTTTCATTGTTTTAGGGATTGTACTTCCAGTAACGTTAGCTATTTTACTTAAAGAGTTACTAAATAAAAAATTATCTAAGTTTTATCAGAGTGCGATGTTCTTACCATATTTCTTATCATGGGTTATCGTAAGTTACTGTTTATACACATTCTTAAGTCCTGAAAAAGGATTAGTAAATACGATGTTAAGATCATTTGGACAAGACGGAATCTCTTGGTACACTGAGGCGAAATATTGGCCGTTCATTATTATCTTTATGAGTCAGTGGAAAGGAATTGGATATGGAACAGTTGTTTATTTAGCTTCAATTTGTGGAATCGATAAATCATTATACGAAGCCTCAATGATTGATGGAGCTTCAAAATGGCAACAGGTTAAATACATTACCATTCCATTATTAAAGCCAGTTATGATTATCATGTTCATTACAGCAGTAGGTGGAATGTTTAGATCAGACTTTGGATTGTTCTATCAATTACCTAAAAACTCAGGGGCGTTATATCCTGTTACAAACGTTATCGACACGTATGTATATCGTGGATTAACAAACTTAGGAAATATCGGTATGAGTTCAGCTGCAGCTTTATATCAGTCATTTGTTGGATTAATCTTAATTCTTGGAACAAATGCTATTGTTAGAAAAGTAGACGAAGAGAATGCATTCTTCTAAAAAAGGTGGTGTATTAAAGATGGAGATTATCAAAGAAAATAAATTTCAACAACAAGAAGAGGTAGTTCTTGAAGAAAAAAAATCATTTTTCAAAAGAATCTTTTTAGCAAAAGATGAGGAGAAAAATAAATTCAATTCAATTTCAAAACCAGCTAATATTGCGCTAAATATTTTATTTGGGGCGCTTGCGGCAATGTGTATTATTCCATTTATATTTGTTATCATCATCTCTTTTACCAGTGAACAAAGTCTTCAAATGAATGGATATAAATTCTGGCCAGAAGAGTGGAGCTTAAATGCTTATAAATATATCTTTGGAGCTGGAGGAACAGGGCCTCAAATATTTAAAGCATATGGAATTACAATTTTAGTTACCATTAGCGGGACTTTACTTGGTCTTGTTATTATGACAAGTTTTGCTTATGCTTTATCAAGAAAGAACTTCGCTTATCGAAAATTCTTTACAAAACTAATTTTCATCCCAATGTTATTCTCAGGGGGGATGGTAGCTTCATACCTTGTAAATACACGATTCCTTGGAATTAAAAATACGTTATGGGCATTAATCCTACCTATTTGTGTTAGCTCATTCCACATTATCATTTTAAGAACGTTCTTTAAAACAACAGTTCCAGATGCTATTGTTGAATCAGCTAAAATTGATGGGGCTTCAGAACTTACGGTATTTACACGAATTGTATTACCAATATCACTTCCAGCCATTGCAACAATTGGATTATTCTTAACACTAGGATTTTGGAATGACTGGTTCAATGCGATGCTTTATATCGATAGAAGTGCATTAGTTCCGCTACAATATTTATTAATTAAGATTGAGGGAACAATGGAATTCTTAGCTAATAATGCTGCTATGCTTGGAACGGATGGGGTAAGTGTAGCTAACAATTTACCAAAAGATACAGCAAAAATGGCCATTGTTGTAATCACAACATTACCAATCGTATTTGCGTATCCATTCTTCCAAAAATATTTCGTAAGTGGACTTACAGTAGGGGCAGTAAAAGAATAGTTAGAAGTCAAATACATTAAATCGCCCTGTTTAAAATAGCATGATAAATTAAAATCCTAGTTGCTTAGCCACTAGGATTTTAATTTTTAATATTCTAACTTTTATGATGCTTCATAGATAAATGAAATGGTTAGGAAAGGATTTTTACGTACTAGTCTATTGTGTAATCCAGCCATTTAATATTTTTTATTCAGTTTTAAATTTCAGACATTGGAATCTCATACAAACAGAAAAATAATTCATAAATTTATATTTAATCCCTTTTATCATTAAGATGGATTAGAAGTCTTCTACGTGTAAAAAGCTTATTTAGACTAATATATGTTTTGTACACTATATGTAGAATAAAGCAAGTTGAAAATAAATGATAGCGGTGTTATTGTCTAACTAGAAGATTAAAGAAGATAAAGATAAAAGTTTTCATGTGAGAGGGGCTATTTCAGGTGATAGAAATTCGCTATTAGCAAAGATGAAAACTTTAAATATAGGAAAGGAAGAGTAGGATGGAAAAACAATTACCACAATCAATGCAAAATCTAATTAAACAGGTGGAAGAGAAATTAGGGGATGATCAACAGTTAATTCAAATGTTTAAAAACTGTTATACGAATACGTTAGATACGACAGTTAAAAAGATGGATGATGGAACGACGTACGTTATTACAGGAGATATTCCGGCCATGTGGTTACGAGATTCAGTTTGTCAATTACGTCCTTATTATGTTTTAGCGCAAGAAGATCCTGAAATTACAAAATTAATTGAGGGATTAGTTCGCCGTCAAATGATGTATATTTTATTAAACCCTTATGCAAACGCTTTTAATGAGGCTGATAACGGGAATTGTTGGGAACAAGATGAAACTGATATGTCAGGATGGATTTGGGAAGCAAAATACGAAATTGATTCATTATGTTTCCCGCTACAAATGGCGTATCTATTATGGAAAAATACTGGAACAACTTCTCACTTTGATGAGACATTCAAAGAAGCAGCTTATAAAATTCTTGAAGTTTGGCGTACAGAGCAAGATCATGAAAATCAATCGCCTTATCGCTTTGTTAGAAAAGATTGCTACTACACAGATACATTATCACGTGATGGTAAAGGGGCATTAGTTAAGTCAAACATTGGTTTAACATGGTCAGGATTTAGACCAAGTGATGATGCGTGTATGTATGGTTATTTAATTCCATCTAACATGTTTGCGGTTGTTGTTCTAAATTACTTAGTTGAAATTGCAACTGAAATTTTAAATGATGAAAAATTAGCAGCAGAAGCGAAAGCTTTAGCGGTTGAAATTCGTGAAGCAATTGAAACGTATGGAACGATTGAACATTACAAGTTTGGAAAAGTTTATGCTTATGAAGTGGATGGATTTGGACAATACAATTTAATGGATGACGCGAATTTACCAAGTTTATTATCAATGCCTTATATCGGCTATGTGAGTGAAGAGGATGAGGTCTATCAAAATACACGTCGAATGATTTTAAGTGAAGCGAATCCTTACTTCTATAAGGGAACAGCTGCACAAGGAATTGGAAGTCCACATACACCGATTAATTATATTTGGCATATTTCATTAGCAATGCAGGCTCTTACATGTGAAGATCAAGCCTATAAAAAAGAATTATTGGAAGTGATTAAGCGCACGGATGGTGGAACAGGTTTAATGCATGAAGGATTTAATGTGGATAATCCAAATGAATATACACGTGAATGGTTCTCATGGGCAAATGCCATGTTCTGCGAATTAGTTTTAGATTATTGTGGATATAAAGTAAAAACAAAATAGGGATTGAATAAAAAGGAGAACGTTATGAAAACAGCGCATATTATTTCACATAGTCATTGGGATCGTGAATGGTATTTACCATATGAAAAGCATCACATGTTATTAATTGAATTTATGGATACTTTAATTAATACATTAGAGACGGATCCCGACTATAAAAGTTTCCATTTAGATGGACAAACCTTACTGATTGAAGATTATTTACAAGTTCGACCAGAAAATAAAGAACGTTTAAAAAAATTAATTGAAGCTAAACGTATTCATGTCGGACCTTGGTTCATCCTTCAAGATGAGTTTTTAACAAGTAGTGAAGCAAATATTCGTAACTTACAAATGGGGCATGACTTAGCTCGCGAGTATGGGGAAGTTTGTAAAGTTGGATATTTCCCTGATTCTTTTGGAAATATGGGACAAGCGCCACAAATTTTAAAAAAGGCTGGAATTGAAACAGCAGTTTTTGGGCGAGGTGTTAAACCAACAGGATTTAACAATGAGGTCAGTGATAATGATGCTTATGAATCACCTTATTCGGAAATGTATTGGGAATCAGAGGATGGTTCAAAAGTATTAGCTATTTTATTTGCGAACTGGTACAGTAATGGGCTTGAAGTTCCGGTTGATAAAGAAGAAGCTAAAAAATATTGGGAAAAAAAATTAGCAGACGCAACGAAATATGCAAGTACCCCACATCTTTTATTTATGAATGGATGTGACCATCAACCGGTTCAAACGGATTTATCACAGGCAATTAAAACGGCTCAAGAACTTTATCCAGATGTAGAATTCAAGCATTCGAATTTTGAAGAATATATTGAGGCACTTCATGAAAAATTAGCAGATGATATGACGACGATTACAGGAGAGCTACGTAGTCAACAAACGGATGGATGGTATACATTAGCTAATACTGCTTCCGCTCGCATTTATATTAAACAAATGAATGCTAAGTGCCAAATGATGCTTGAAAAAATGGCTGAACCGTTAGCAACGATTGCGCATAAAGAAGGAAAACCATATCCACATCATTTATTTAAATACGCATGGAAATTGCTAATGGAAAATCATCCTCATGATAGTATTTGTGGATGTAGTGTCGATGAGGTACATCGTGAAATGGTGACTCGTTTTGAAAAAGTGCAGTCGGTTGCTAAACATATCATCGATGAAAGCATGGATTATTTAGTTAGCCAAATAAATACAATGGCATTCAAAAAAGAAAATCAAGAGGTTAAACCATTTGTCATTGCAAATACAAGCGGATGGAATCGTTCAGGCGTTGTTGAAACAGAACTTGAAGTCGCTAAAATGTATTTTAGCGAGGGACCAGTTGTTGAAGTAGTCAAACAAATGCATGAACGCCAACTTCCAACGTATGAAGTGGTCGATGTGCATGGAAATAAAATTCCAGCTACCATTGAAGTTTTACCGAATGCTTTTAATTACGACTTACCAAAAGATCGTTTCCGCCAACCATACATTGCAAAACGTGTCAAAGTGACCTTAGAAGTTCAAGAAATTCCGGCATTTGGATATGAAAGTTTCGCACTTGTAGAGACAAAAGAAGTAAAAGAAGGAGAATCTTCTTTAATCCAAGAGAATTTAACAGTTGAAACACCATTTATGACGGTTCACTTTAATGAAAATGGATCATTACGTATTTTCGATAAAGCAACAGAAAAAACATATGATAACTTCGGAATATTTGAAGATTGTGGAGATATTGGAAATGAATACATTCACTTCATGCCAAAAGATGATACGCCAATTACAACACGCGAGAGTGTGGCAAATATTGAAGTAGTTGAAGATCAATCTTATCGTACGGTAGTAAAAGTTAGTCACACGTTAATGATTCCATCAAAAGCAAATGAAATTTTAGATCAAGAAATTCAAGACTTAGTTGAATTCAAATACCGTAAAGCCTCACGAGGAGAAGAACTGATTCCATTTGAAATCGAAACGTTATACACAATTGAACGTCAAAATCGTGTGATTAAAGCTGTGACTAAATTCAATAATCAAGCCCTTGATCATCGATTACGCGTCTTATTTGAAACGAATATTGACACACCATATCACTATGCAGACTCAATTTTTGAGGTTGCAAAACGTGAAACATTCCCACATGCTGTATGGGAGAATCCATGCAATGCTCAACATCAACAAGCCTTTATTAATGTTCACGATGAAACAGCCGGAGTGACGATTGCAAATAAGGGACTTAATGAATATGAAGTGTTAGGTCAACAATCTAATACGATTGCTGTGACATTACATCGTGGTGTTCGTGAATTAGGTGACTGGGGAGTATTTTTAACACCAGATGCTCAATGTTTAGGAGAGCATGAAGTAGAATTTGCAATTATTCTTCATGGAGATGCTAAGTCACGTTATCAATCTTATACAGAGGCTTACCAATATCAAGTAGATTGGCTAAGCGCAGGCCTTCCAGTACAAGAGGGGGCATTATCATCAACCTATCAGTTTTTAAAAGGAGAATACTTAGAGGTTGTTCCATCTGCTTTAAAGGTTTCAACTTCAAATAATGAACTCATTACAAGATGGTATAACGTTTCGAATGAAGAAGCGATGCTAAAATTAGAAACTGAGGATACCTTATACAAAACGGATTTATTAGAAGAAGAACACTTAGAAAAAACTACAAGTGAAATGAAGTTACATAAAAAAGAAATTTTAACACTCGCACATTTATCATAATGACATTAAAAAATAGAAGTATTTCAAGTAAGAAATACTTCTATTTTTAAAATCATGAGAATTGAGGGGAATCAGTTTGTATGGAGCATGTAGCCATTGTTAATATTTATAATTTTATTCGAAAAACAGTTTATCCATCAGGCCAGTTTGTGAAAGAGGAGCTTGAAACTGTTTTGTATGAGATTGAAGAAACGAAACGTTATGGCTTTTCGGCCACTTATGCGTTAAAGTATGATGCATTGATGGATGAAAACTATGTGGCGCTCTTAAAAGATAACTTAGATGAGTTTGATGAAATCGCCTGCTGGTGGGAAATCGATGAATCACTAGCCAGTAAAGCTTCGGTTAAATGGAAAGGTGAAACACCAGTTGATGACCATGTGAATAAAGGCTATTCATTAGCCTATACAAAAGAAGAACGTATTAAAATGGTTGATGTTTACATGGAAGATTTTAAATCTATCTTTGGTTATTATCCGAAAACAGTTGGATCTTGGGTAATAGATATTGTCACGTTAAAACATTTTAAAGACAAGTATCAGATTGAAGGGGCAGCGATTTGTCGCGATCAAATTGGGACTGATGGTTTTACGTTATCAGGAGGATATTATAACCAGGCCTATTATCCAAGTTTATTTAATGAATTCATGCCAGCTCAAACGAAGGAGCATCAGTTAGATTTACCAATATTCAGATTGTTAGGCGCTGATCCGATTTATGCCTTTGAAGATGGAATCAGAAAATCAGTCTGTGGTGTTTATACACTCGAGCCTGCTGCTACCATTGCTCAAAATAGAGATTGGGTGGAGTGGTTTTTTCAAAGGCAAGTGATGGAAAGTACGATTGGATTTTCATATGTTCAAACAGGACAAGAAAATACGTTTTTATGGGATACGATGTCAAAAGGATATGAGCTTCAAATGAAACATCTAGCTGAAATTGAAGAACCTTATCAGTTAAGAATTCAAACGTTAGCTGAAAGCGCCGCTTGGTATAAACGAAAATATCAGCTAACACCGGTCACAACCTATGCGGCCACAAAAGATTGGAATACCGAAGAGAATTTAAAAACCCTTTGGTATAATAGTCGTTTTTATCGATTAAGTTTCCTTTTTGAAAATGGCAGCTTAATTATTCGAGATTTACATCTCTTCAATGAAAACTATCGCTCACGCTATTATGAAGACGTCTTAACGGAAGAAGAAAGTATTTTTGATACGCTACCTGTTGTGGATGGGCATCAATTTAGTACAGATGACGTTCGAGCAAAAATTCAGTTCTTTGAGCTCAAGTCTCAAGGATTACTAACGGAACTTGAAGGGAATCCAATTCGTTTCGAGAAATTAAATGATTGTGATTACCGAATCACCTGGCTATTAAATAATGGCATAAGCGTCTTGATTACGTGTGAAGAAAATAAGCTTCAGATTAAAACGAATCAGGCGTTTGAACATTCAAGAATTTTATTAGCCATGAAATATTGTCCAGTTTTAAAAGGGATTAAAAACAATGTTTTCAATTTCACACATGAACAATTTGATTATTCTTTGTTTGTAGATCAAGGTGAAATTTTAAATTTAGCTGACTTTGATTTAGCCATTGCCTCAGAAAATGAAGGGTTAGAAATGAGATTTAGTGAACAGCAGTCTTTAGTATCGCAAGCTTTTTTAAATTCAAATATGATTGAGGATTATACGCCTCGAAATAAACAAAATCATTTTATGAAACGAGCATTCAAACCGGTCATTGATCCTAAAGTATCATTAACAGGAATTTATGAATCGGAAGTTTTTAGGATTAAAAATCCTAATAATGAAGGTCAAATTTATTATACGTTAGATGGGACACCTCCAACCAAACAGTCCTTACTTTATCAAAAACCGATTGTTTTAACACAGGAAGGGCAGATTAGGGCTAAAATCTTTGTTGATGGAATGAAGGAAAGTGTGGAAGAAGATGCGGGCTATTTCCAGTCTCAACCGATTAAAAAGATTAAAGGACAAACATTACCGGTGGAGATAAAGAAATATAATCCAAATGGAGTAGAGACGTTAATTGATGGTAAAAAAGGAACAAAGGATTATCGAGACGGTGCATGGCTTGGCTATCATGATGATTTAGATGTTGTGGTAGATTTAGAAAAGGCAACACAGTTTAATCAAATAACAGTAGGCTTTTTACAAGATACTCGTGCCTGGATTTATTATCCCAAAGATGTTTTAGTCGAGGGGTCACTTGATGGGATAAACTTTGAGATAATCGAGATGATTAATTGTGATGAATCGATTGAAAGAAAAGAGATTGCCGTCACAAATATTCAGGTTCAAAAAGCAATGAATTACAGGTATATTAGAGTTTTTGCTAAAAATCAAAGAGTGTGTCCACCGTGGAGCATTTTGCCAGGTGAGGGGCCAACATTCTTATTTGTGGATCAGATTTCAATTTTATAAAAGGGGATGAGTCATTTGTATTTACAACCAATGCCAAGAAGTTATGTGAAAAAGGAAGCAACGAAGTTCTTTTTAGGGACGAATACTGAAATCATTTTATCGAGTCAGTGTAATAGTCAGGATTTAGAGTCAGCTTTATTATTACAGCAACAACTTCATGAGTTAATCGGGTTTCGTTTGAGCGTGACAAAATGTTTTGAAAGAAATTATAGTACGCCATCCATTCGATTCATTAAAGTAGATGAATTAGAGGAAGAAGCATATGATTTAATTATTGAAGAAACTTATATTGAGATTAAGGCAACGACATCAAAAGGGTTATTTTATGGGACTCAAACGTTGCTCCAAATCATTAAGAATGAGGGTGTAGAATTATCAGGTGTTGAAATTAAGGACTGCCCTTATTTTAGAAACCGTGGTTTTTATCACGATGTGACGCGAGGGAAGGTTCCGATTTTAGAAACGTTAAAGTCATTGGTTGATAAACTGGCCCACTATAAAATAAATCAGCTTCAGCTTTATATTGAGCATAGTTTTGCCTTCACCGGGTTTAGTGAGATTTGGTATGATAAAGATCCGTTAACGGCTGAGGAAATTCTTTTGTTAGATGATTATTGTCAAAAGCGACATGTGGAATTGGTGCCATCATTTGCGTTATTTGGGCATTTGTATGAGGTATTGCGAAGTGAGAGTTACAAGCATTTATGTGAGCTAGATGATGAGTCTGAGTTTTCGTTTTATGATCGTATGGCACATCATACGCTTGATGTGAGTAATGAGGCTAGTTTAGAGCTTGTTGAAAAGATGATGGCGGATGTTTTACCGCTGTTTAGTTCGAAGAAGTTTAATATTGGCTGTGATGAAACCTTTGATTTAGGGAAGGGAAAGAGTCATCATTTATTAAATACATTGAATGATGGTGAACTTTATGTTGAGTTTTTAAACAAGATTATTCAAATTGCTAAAAATCACGATAAAGATGTTTTATTTTGGGGAGATGTGGTTTTAAGGTATGAGCATTTACTATCTAAAATTGAGTCACACCCAACTTGTTTGAATTGGAATTATGATTATTTAGTGGAAGAAACAGATACGAAAAAAATTGCAAAAAGTGGGATGCCACAGTATGTCTGCCCTGGTGTAGCGGGATGGAACCATTTAATGAATTTAATGAACAAAGGATATGAGAACATTAGAAGAATGGTAACTTATGCGGTTAAATATGAAGCCGAGGGGGTCTTAACAACAGATTGGGGAGATTATGGACATCTTAATTTGTTTGCAAACTCGATGCCATTGATGATTTATGCAGCTGCCACTAGCTGGAATCCATTAGATGAAAGAAGTAAAGACGAGCATTTTAAAGCTATTTCTTTATTAGAGTACCGAGATCAATCGTGTCGTATTGTTTCATTATTAGCGGATTTATCTGAGTGTCAGCAGATGACATGGTATGAGATTGTGAAGTGGAAAGAGAAATTTAATACTCCAATGCGAGATATTATCATTGAGGAGTATACTCGTTTTAATCCACAACAAATTAGAGAAGATGTTCTAAAGGCTCAAGAAATTTATCGAAAAATTAATACTTATTTACCGAAAATCAAATCAGAAAATCAGTTAGATTTTAGAGAATTTTTAATTTCAGCTCAAGGCATTGAGCTATTAAATGATTTTTCTTTGTATTTGTTAAGACATGAATTTAATCGTGAGGATGCTGATCCTGTGAGTGAAGCTAACAATTTGGCACTAAAAATAGAGCGATGGTTTTATGAGTATCAGATTATTTGGAGGGAAAGAAATAAAGAAAGTGAATTAATCCGTATTAGTGAAGTGATTAAATATCTATGTAAATTTTTGCGAAGAATATAGAGTATTTTATCCGTTTGTGTAAACGGTACCCTAAAAGTATGAAATCTGTATTTCAATAGTGAGATTTATTTAAGTAAATGTGGAAAATCTACACTATGAAATGAAAGCGATATATACTAAAATTAAATTGTAAGCGTTACTAAATATTGTTCGGGGAGGAATAGTAATTTATGAAATTTAAAAAACTTATTTCATTTACAACCTGCATGATGGCTGCTACTGCATTATTAGCTGGATGTAGTGGAAACTCAACATCATCATCATCTTCAACTTCATCTAATGGTGAAAAAATCACCACATTAAAGTATTACACTATTGGAGGGGAACCAAAAGATTACGCTCAAGTTATTGAAAAAGCGAATGAATATTTAGGAGAAAAAATCGGGGTAAATCTAGATATGACATTCATTGATTTCAATGATTACAGTCAAAAAATGTCTGTCATCGTGAACTCTGGTGAAGATTTTGACTTAGCCTTCACATGTTCATGGGCAGGAGATTATTTGGGAAATGCTCGTAAAGGTGCCTTTTTAGACTTAGATCCTTATTTAGATACAATAGGAAAAGATATGAAAGAAGCGATCGACCAACGATTCTGGGATGGAGCTAAAGTAGATGGAAAAACTTATGCTGTTCCAACTCAAAAAGAATTAGGAGTAGCACCGATGTGGGTGTTCACTCAGGAGTATGTTGATAAGTATGATATTCCAGTCGATGAAATTCATGCGTTAGAAGATTTAGAACCATGGTTAAAAGTGATTAAAGAAAATGAACCTGATGTTGTACCTTTATACATCACAAAAGGATTCTCATATACAGTATTCTTCGATCAATTAGTAGATCCTGTTGGAATTTCTTTAGATGACAATGGTGAATTAAAAGTCATGAACATGTTTGAAACAGATGAAATGAAACGTGATTTAGAAACATTAAGAAGATACTATCAAGCTGGATATATCAACGCTGATGCTGCAACAGCTCAAGATGATAAATCAATCAAACGTCTTGTAACAAAAGCGGATGGTCAACCATATGCAGATGAAATCTGGAGTGAAAGCTTAGGTTACCGAGTTGTTTCTACACCTATTACTAACACTTGGATTACAAATGGTTCAACAACTGGATCAATGGTTGCTGTTTCTGCTAACTCAAAAAATAAAGAAAAAGCAATTGAGTTCTTAAACTTATTAAATACTGACCCAACAATCCGTAATATGATTAACTATGGTCTTGAAGGTGTTCACTATGAAAAAATTGGAGATAATCAAATCAAATTAATTAATAAAAAAGGATATGACGTTCCTTACTTCTCTTTAGGAAACTTATTTATTACTTATGTAACAGAAAACGAACCTGAAACTAAATGGGATGAATTCCAAGATTTCAATGATGCTGCAAAATCATCACCAGCACTTGGATTCAAATTCAATTCAAAATCAGTTTCAACAGAAATTGCGGCTGTTAACAACGTTTTAGAAGAGTTTAAAGCGACTATCTACAGTGGATCAGTGGATGTAGATGAGTATTTAGAAAAATTAAATACTAAATTAAAACAACAAGGTTTAGATAAAATCATTGAAGAAATGCAACGACAAATTGATGAATGGAAAGCTTCTAAGTAAGGATTAAAAAATAAAAAGGAGATATGAGAATATCTCCTTTTTAAAAAGTAGTTCATGCAAAATGTGTCGAGGAGGAGCATGTCGTGATAGCTTGTATAGATATCGGAGGGACAGCAATCAAAGTTGGTGTTTTAGACTTACAGGGGAAGATAGTAGAAAAAACTTCTCTAGAAGTAAATCATGACTTTAATGGTTTGATTAATAGTTTAGTAAGCTTTGTTGAAGAAGCTAAACAACAGTATAAGGTTACGGGAGTTAGTATTAGTTCACCAGGCGCTGTTGATTCCAAGACTGGCATGGTAAATGGTTCAAGTGCCATCCCATGCATTCATGGTCATAATTGGAAAAAAATTATGGGGGAAGCGACAAACTTACCAATCAGTATAGAAAATGATGCGAATTGTGCAGCACTTGCCGAAGTGTTTAATGGCTCAGGTCAATCATTTAGTGATGTTTTATTTTTAGTTTGTGGGACAGGACTTGGTGGAGCTATTATTCATGATGGAAAAATTCATCATGGAAAAAACCTTCATGGTGGAGAATTTGGCTATATGTTAATGGAAGAAAGAGATGGAGAGTTTTATAATTTCAGTAATGTTGCTTCAACAATGTCTTTTGTTAGAAAAGCCAGAGCCCATTTTCAAGATGATAGCTATGATGGAATTAAAGTATTTGAAGAAGCCACTAAGGGAAATGAATTTTGTCAAAATATTTTAGACCGATTTTATTTAAACTTGGCTAAAGGAATTTTTAATATGCAGTACTTTTATGATCCAGAAATTATTTTAATCGGTGGAGCTATTTCACAACGAGAAGATTTCATCGAAAAGATTAACGAAAAAATCGATTATTTATTAGAAAAAATTGAAATTGCTAAAGTTAAACCTGTCTTAGGGGCTTGTACCCATAAAGGAGATGCAAACCTAATAGGAGCATTAGCTAATTTTATAAGTGAACATCAATCGAATAACTTAGAAAGTAAATAAAATGTGATTTGTGAGGGGATTATATGGAGCCACTATATATTGGTGTCGATTTAGGTGGAACTAAAATTTATACGGCTATCGCTAATGAACGCGGGGAAATCTTAAATGAAGAAGTTGTTCCGACTGAAGCAAGTAAAGGACCGGAACAAATTATTGAGAAAATGATTAGTTCGATTAAAAAAGTTTCAACAGGTATTAATTTAGATAGAATTAAGGCGATTGGAATTGGATCTCCAGGTCCACTAGATGTGAAAAATGGATTAATTGTTTCACCTCCTAATTTACCAATTAGAAATTTTAATGTCGTTGAAGCGATTAAAAATGAATTTCAAATACCTACTTTTTTAGATAATGATGCGAATGCTGCAACTCTTGGTGAATATATTTTCGGAGCTGGTAAAGGATGCGAAAATATGGTTTATATTACAGCAAGTACCGGTGTTGGTGGCGGAGCTATTTTAAATGGAAAACTGTACAGAGGAAGTACATCTAATGCACTTGAAGTTGGACATTCGACAGTTGATCGTAATGGTAGAGCATGTGGGTGTGGAAATCGTGGATGTGTCGAATCGATGAGTTCAGGAATTTATATTGAAAAAATGGCTAGGGATAGTGTTAGTTCAGGAATGGAAACAACGTTAAGTAAGTATGAAACCGTGACAGCTAAAGAAGTTTTCACTGAAGCAACAAATGGTGATGCAGTTGCTAATCAAATTCTTTCTGAAACTTTATCGTATTTAGGAATTGCAGTTGCTAACTGCGCTAATATTTTTGATCCGGATAAAATTGTGATTGGCGGTGGGGTTACAAACGGAGGGCCAATCGTTTTTGAAAAAATTAATGAAGAAATGAATGCAAGATGCCTTGCACCTATTCGTGAAAACTGTAAAATTGAAAAAGCACAATTAGGTGGAAAAGCTGGCGTTGTCGGTGCAATTGCTTTAGCACTTGTAGAGTATCAAGCATTAAATTAAGGAAAGATTAATCAACTTAATGTTTTGTTTTAACTTTTAAATTTATACTTGAAGGGGAATACATTATGACACGTTATAAAAGAATTAAAAAGTCTTCAAAGAAAAATCTAACTGGATCAAAAGTTTTAATGCCTGTCTTTTTAACATTTACGGTTGGGACTGCACTAGTAGGATGTGCTTCAGTTGAGCAAGGACAAAGTACAACTGAGGAAGTTCATGAAATAAAACCTCAAAGTATTTATACCATTAGTCCAGAAGTTGCAAACACAGAATTAATTATGAATAACTTAGCAACGGCTCCTCATTGGTTCCCAGCTGAATTATTAGAATGGACGCCAAGTAGTGATAAGCATTTTGAATATAATAGAAGTACAGTCGCCTTAGCAGACCGTGTAAGTAAAGATAGATTAGAGACAGTTAACGCAACGCAAGACAAAGAGCGTGAAGTTGTTGCGATTTCTATTATGAATAATAGTACAAGTGGAAATCCATCTCAAGGAAGTAATAAAATTTCTTCAAATGTCTTCTCATATTGGCAATATGTTGACAAGATGGTTTATTGGGGAGGATCTTCAGGTGAGGGGTTAATTGTTCCTCCAACGGCTGATGTTACAAATGCTGCTCATAAAAATGGAGTTCCGGTTCTTGGAACAGTCTTTTTCCCAATGGAAGCACATGGTGGAAAAATGGCTTGGTTAGATGAATTCTTAACAAAAGATGAAAATGGAAGCTTCCCGATTGTTGATAAATTAATCGAAGTCGCACAGTCTTATGGATTTGATGGATGGTTTATCAATCAAGAAACAGAAGGAAACGAAGAAACACCTCTGACACCTGAACATGCACAGTTAATGAAAGAGTTAATTGTTGAATTTAAAGCAAAAGCAGGGGATAGTCTTGAAATCATGTGGTATGATTCAATGACTAAAGAGGGGGAAATGGATTGGCAAAATGCTTTAACTGAAGAAAATGAATTCTTCTTAGTTGGTGATAACCAAGAAATGATTGCCGATAGTATGTTCTTAAACTTCTGGTGGACAACAGACACATTAGCACCAGAAAATTTACTTGAAGCTTCAACACAAAAAGCACAAGAGTTAGGAATTAATCCAAATGTTATTTATGCCGGAATTGATGTTCAAGCCAATGGAGTTAATACACCAATTCGCTGGGAATTATTTGAGGCAGGAAATACATCTTTAGGTTTATATTGCCCAAGTTGGACATATGCTTCTGCTAGTTCAATTGATGATTTCCATGCCAAAGAAAATCGTTTATGGGTAAATGAAAATGGAGATCCGTCAGTTTCAACAAGTGCAACTGATCGTGAATGGCGAGGAGTTTCAACATATATTGTTGAGAAAAGCGTTGTTAATTCGTTACCATTTATGACGAACTTCAATTTAGGACATGGGTATAATTTCTTCATTGATGGTGAAAAAGTGTCTGAAACAGATTGGAATAACCGTAGTATGGCAGATGTTTTACCTACTTACCGCTGGATGATTGAAAACGAAGGGGCGAATACTTTAAGTGCCGATATTGATTACGCAAATGCCTTTTATGGTGGAAACTCAATCAAACTCCTTGGAAATATGGAAGCAGGAAAAAAATCTACAATTAAATTATTTAGTGCCGATTTAACACTTGAAGATAAGGTGTCATTTACAACAGCGATTAAGTCATCTGAAAATGTTGATTTTGATTTGGTGTTAGATTTCCATGATGGAACAACTGAAACGTTAAAATCTAAAGAAAAAGTATCAGTGGATGAGTGGACAACATTATCTTATGATGTGTCTAAGTTATCAGGAAAAGCTATTAAAAATATTTCATATGCTATCTCTTCAAAAGAAGAAGTGAGCGGATTAAGACTAAGCATCGGTAATATGACGATTGCAAGAGAGTCTGATGCAACAAATGCAACAGCTAGCAATTTAAAAGTTGAAGATTATTTATTTGATGAAGATGCAATGTATGCTGGAGTTAAGTTATCTTGGGAAGGAAATGCTGATTCAAATGGACATTATGAAATTTATCAAATTAACCAAGATGGAACAAAATCATTCTTAGGAACGTCTGCAACAACTGCATTCTTCTATAACGCACTTCCACGCGAGGGTGAGTCAAATCAAACGAACTTTGAAGTTGTAGCAGTTAATAACTTAGGAGAGCAAGGAACAAGTGCAAAAGCAACAATGGAATGGCCTGATAACAGTATGCCAAAAGCTGAGTTCAGTGTTTCAAGAACATTAGTTGCACCAGGGGATGATGTGACGTTTACAAATCTTTCATCTCAAAATGCTGAAGAATTTGTATGGGAATTTAAAGGTGCTAATATTGAAAGTAGTACAGATGTAACACCGACGATCAATTTTGCAGAAGAAGGTGTCTATACTGTTACATTAACTGCTAAAAATAAATCAGGAGAAGTCAGTGTCACAAAAGAAGAAATTATTACCGTTTCTAATGCTGCAACAGAACTTGTGAATTTATCAGAAGGAAAAGCGACAGAAGCGTCAGGATTTGTAAATAACAATGAGGCGCCTCAATTTGCGGTTGATGGATTACTTGATACGAAATGGTGTGCAACAGGGACTGCGCCACACTGGATTGTGATTGATCTTGGAGAATTAAAGACAATCAGTGAAGTGTACATGGCTCATGCCGAAGCGGGTGGAGAAAGTGATGGAATGAACACCAAAGCTTATACAATTGAAGTGAGTCAAGATGGAGAAAACTTTGAAGAAGTGGTGAATATCACAAGAAATTCTGCGGCGACAACCGTTGATACCTTCAAAGCTGTTGAGGCTCAATATGTAAGAGTTAGTGCCATCAAACCAACACAAAACTCAGATTCAGCTGTACGTATTTATGAAATTCAAGTTAGAGGACTTGAATAGAAATAACTTTTTTAAAACTTAACCTAACATAAGACCCCTATTAGTGACTATCGTGATAAAATCCTTTTTAAATCCCTCAGACCAATCGTTTGAGGGATTTTTTTGTTATAATGACAGTAGATAAGTAAACGAGGATGTGGATGTTAAGATGAAAGAGCGATTTATTAATCATATTAAGATTGACTGGAGTCAGATCGGTGAAGACAGTTATGTTAGACATATCAAAGCATTAAATCAACTTAATCAGCTATCCTTCAATCACAACATTACATTTTTTGTAGGAGAGAATGGTTCAGGAAAATCGACTTTAATCGAAGCGATTGCTGTTGCCTATGGATTTAGTGCAGAAGGTGGAACACGAAATTATAACTTCTCTACGTATGAATCACATTCTGAATTACATAAAGCTATTTCTTTTACTCGAGGCATTAAACGTCCGAAAAATAGTTATTTTCTTAGAGCTGAAAGTTTTTATAATGTGGCCAGTCAGGCTGAAGAATATCGTGGGAATGATCCAATCGAAATTTACTATGATAGATATGGTGGAAAGTCATTTCATGAACAATCACATGGTGAAAGTTTTCTTTCCCTTCTACAGGGGGCATTATCTGCAGATGGAATTTACATTTTAGATGAACCAGAAGCCGCACTTTCTCCTCAACGCCAACTCACCTTATTAATTGAAATACATCGTCTAGCAAAACGTGGTGCTCAATTTATTATTGCAACGCATTCACCCATTCTTTTGGCTATTCCAGAAGCAAGTATTTTATCATTTGATCATGGAACCATTGAACCCTGTGATTATACCGAAACATCAGTTTATCAAATCACTGAGATGTTTATTAATAATCGAGATTATTTCCTAAATCATTTGTTATCAGAAGACTTTTAAAACTCCTATCTGAGGAGTTTTTTCTTGTTTTTTTGGAAATCATATATCAAGAGGTGATGAAATGGATTTATTACAAGAGTACGTTAAAGACATTGCAAGTGTTGCAAGACATTTTTTGAAATGGTTCTTATTAGCTATTGTTTCGGGCACCCTTGTTGGAATTTTTATTTCGTTTTTCTTAAATAGTTTACAGTATGTTACAAACTTACGTGAACACCGACCATGGCTTCTTTATTTACTACCATTTGGCGGAGCCTTCGTTAGTTATTTATATTTAAAATTTGGTAAGGATTCTGCTAAAGGGAATAATTTAATTATCGAACGAATCAACGAAGGAGTGGGAGAGATTCCTTTTAGAATGGCCCCCCTTGTTTTTTTAGGAACCGTTGTGACTCATTTATTTGGGGGATCTGCCGGAAGAGAAGGAACAGGCGTTCAAATTGGTGCCAGTATTTGTTCAAAACTTAGTCATTTCCTTCATTTAAACAAAGAAGATGCCACTATTTTGATTATTAGCGGCGTCAGTAGTGGATTTGGTGTTGTCTTTGGAACGCCAATAGCCGGAACGATATTCGGTCTTGAAGTGAGTACCATTGGAAAAATGAGATATGAATCCATTATTCCTTGCTTGTTATCGAGCTATATCGGAACCTATGTTTCAACTCTATTTAACGTGAGTCATAGTCATTACGAAATGGAAACTTTATCATCACAGAATCCTTTTTTATTTTATAAAGTTATGGCGTGTTCAATCTTATTTGGATTAATGAGCAAATTATTTGCTGAGTTAACGCATTATTTAAAAAAGATATTTTCTGATAAACTTAAAAAGAGTTATGTCAAAAGTTTCGTTGGTGGATTAATCATCATTGGATTAATGTTAATGATACGAAATCGAATGTATTTAGGATTAAGTTTACCTTTATTAAAAGAAGCATTTGAATCACCAGTTGTGGGGTATGCATTTTTGATTAAATTATTGTTAACATCTATTACTCTTGCAACCGGATTTCAAGGTGGAGAAGTGACGCCGCTGTTTGTTGTAGGAGCAACATTTGGCAACTTTTTAGCTCCCTTATTTAATTTGCCACTGTCCTTTGTAGCGGGACTTGGAATGATTGGTGTATTTTGTGGTGGAACCAAAACTCCCCTCGCTTCCTTTGCGATGGGGCTTGAATTATTCGGGGGAGGTAATCTTAAATACCTTTTTATTACATGTGTCATTAGTTATGTATTTGCGGGGAAAAGTGGAATTTATACCTCGCAAAAAGTTCAATCAGATAGATGATTAGTTGCATCTGCGATATCAATATAACCAACTGTTGCGCCTAAGAAACCTACAATTTTTATCAGATTAGATTTAAAAACAGGCATTTCACCCTCTATCATCTCATTGTTTGAATTTGAGGTAGTCATTAAAATTTATAGCTTTTCCCAAGTCATAAGGGTTAAGAGAATAATAGCAACTAAGAATAAACTACTTCCCTCTACGATCACATTAGATGCAGTTTTTTGATGAAAATTTGCTTCTGCTGTAGTAGGTGAGAAAAGCGATTTTTCTTCTTCATCAAAACCATAAAGATAGAAAAAAGACCCCATAATAAAAATCCATGTTGCAAAACGCCCTAGCTGAATAATAGCAAGTTTTTGTTCTGTGAGTGTTTCCTTTTGTTCTTCAGAAGTACAATCACTATTCATAATGAGTCTCCTCCCTTATCCAAATCGTAATATTAGTATATGTCATGTGAACCACTTGGTTATTTATCATTTTAATAAAAAAATTCCTATAACCTCATTGGTCATAGGAATTTTTTTATTAAGCGCGTGATGCGTAGATTTCTTTTTCAACATTAATGAAAACTTGTGCGATTACATCATAAGTTTTAGCCCAAGCTTCGATGATTTCATCAGTTGCGGCCTCTCCTAAAACTTCTTTGATTGCCCCAAGTAAGTGCGCTCCAACGATTGGGTAATGTTCTTCTAAAACGCCACAATCACAATGTTTAACTGCGATTTTGTTAACAACAGGCATAATTGCCCCTAAGTTATCAACATTTTGAGCAGCAGCTAAAACAGTCAGAGCTAAAGCTTTTGGTTGTTCACCTGATTTTTGACGCTCCATATTAAAGAGTGGTGCCACTTCAGGATTTTGTTCAAACATATTTTTATAGAATGTTGTTGTAATTTGAATACCGTGTGATTTTAAAGCAGGTACTGTACTTTTAATAATTTCAATTGTTTGTTGATCTAACATAATCATCTCTCCTTATTGTTTGTTGAGGTAACTATATCATAAATCGAATATAATGTTCAAATAATATGCACATTTATTTTTTTTAAAAAAACATGAATTTAAAGATTTGACTGCGGAAGAACAAAGATAACAGAAGAAAATGTTAATGAGAAAAGTTTTCATTTAAAGCGTCTCGTCTTATTTTTAATAAATTTTTATAGAGATTATCATTTAGTAGCCATCTATTAAATCGTGAAGATAACAATCAATAATCACCAAGAAATAGTCAAAACAATAGATACTTTATGTTGTATAATAAGAATAAGTTAAAAAAGGTGGGATTTCGATGCAACTATCCAAATTCAGTGATTATAGCTTTCGTGCACTTATTTATTTAGCACAACATCGTGACCAACTGTGTACCGTTGAAGAATTATCAATGAATCTAAATACATCAGAACAACATATGAAAAAAGTCATTCATAAGTTAGGTAAAACGCCTTATGTCACTTCAATAAAGGGACGTGGAGGTGGACTTCGACTTGGTTGTGAGCCTCAAGAGATAAACTTAGGTGAGATTCTAAAAATTACGGAAGATAATTTAAATATTTTAGAATGCTTTAATAAATCAGCTGGGTGCCCGCTATTATCAAGTGGCTGCAAACTAAAAAGTATTACTTCAGATGCTTTACAAAAATTTATTGAAGAATTCTCAAACTATACATTAGAAGATTTACTTTAACAGGCTAGTTACTAGCCTGTTTTTCATAGTTGTTAGCTTTTATATGACAAAATTTTAGATACTGAGTCTGACTCAAAAAATGTAAAAACATTTTGTTTCTAAAGAGCAGAAAACATATTCTCAGCGTTTTAAGATTATACTGTCTTGAGGTGAGGACATGTATAAAAAATATTTTTTATTAGATGTTTTGAAACAACGAGGAAAATGTAAATTGCCATCCAATGAGACTAGTCGATATCTTGAAGTTTTATTGGTTGAAAATAATCAACCGATTAATTTAAGTCATTGTCAGGTCGAAATTATTCCTTCTCAAGAAAGTGTTGAAATTTTAAAAGATAGAATGGGTACGATTTTAATTAAAATACTTGATTCAATGAATAAGGATTCTAAGTTACAATTAAATATTTATCAACAGGAATTGCTGCGAGTTACAACGAGCTTTGAGGTTGAATTTGAGAAAAAAGAAGAGGTTATGAATCGGAATTTAGTTCAAAATCCACAGGGCCTATTCCACAAAACAGAAATCCGCATGATTGCACATCGAGGACTTAGTGCACTCGCACCTGAAAATACGTTACCGGCTTATGAGTTGGCTGGGAAGTATGGATACTTTGGGGCAGAATGCGATATTCATGAGACGGCGGATGGTGAATTCATTTTGATGCATGATGACTCGATTAATCGAATGACAAATGGATCAGGGAGTCCGAGTCATTATACGAAAGATGAGCTCAAGGCATTTCAAATTGCAGATTCGACCTATCCACATCTAAAAATCCCAACGTTGCAGGAGTATTTAAACGTATGTAAATGTCAGGGGCTTGTTCCTGTCATTGAGGTGAAGCGAATTGGAATCCAAAGTATTGCGACATTATTAAATCAGATTGAAAAATGGGGGCTACTTTCTAATTGTATCATCATTACGTTTCATCAAGAGGTCGCCACTGAAATTAGGAAGCTAGATAAAAATATCGGCCTTCAATGGCTTGCTGATTTAACAAAAGAAAATATTGATTACTGTGCGAAGCATCAAATGAATATCGATTGTCATAAAAAAAATGTCACAAAGGATTTGATTGATTACGCTCATTCTGTTGGTGTTTTGGTGAACGTCTGGACAGTCGATGAAGCAAAAGAAATGGTTAACTTAATTGAGATGGGAACTGACTTTATTACAACTAATAGCTTACTGTACCGTCAAAGTATTAGGGGTAATGGGAAGTGTGAAAGTTATAGCATGAAAAATAGAATTGATTATTTGAGATGTTTAAATCCATTTTTAATTGAGAGCCATGGGAATATAATTCAAGATGGAACTTTTAAATGGCATGATGAGAGTCATATTTTTGAAATGCAAGGAACAAAACAAGCACCTGCAACATTAGAAATTAATCTACCTCAATTATATAAAGGGGATGTTGTGACCGTAAGTTGTGAATACCTTAATCTCTCTGGACAATCTTTAAGTATTAGTTATGGAACAACGAAAAAAGAATTTGAGCAAGTTGTGCCTTCGACATTAGTAGATGATTGGGGATATGCTGAAGTCCAATTTCTTACGTTAAAAGATTTTCAATCCATGAGAGAAGAAACCTCAATGGTACTCATTGGAGCATCCGATTCAAAATCACATTTCATGATTAGAAATGTCAATGTTAAGATCGATTATATGTGAGGATTAGAAGCGTTAAAATTCTTTATTTAAGGAGTCCAAATAAAGGTAGGATATAAACTGTATTTAGCTTAACTAGCTATGAGTTTACATATTAAGCGATTAGAACAATATTTTAATATAACCTTAATTGAGAGCTCTAGTAAGAGGAAGCAGTGCTCATTAAATCAGGTTATTGATATTAAGCATATAAAAGGTGATAAATGTAAAAATTTATCACTTTTTATATTTATATATTTAAGTTAAAAAACGACATATTTTTACAAAAAAATGAGGTAAAATCTATAAAATTTTGGTATAATGACGGTGGTTATCAAGGTTATTTTCATATATAACGCAAATATGGTGCGTAAGTTTCTACCCGATTTCCGTAAAAAATCGGACTATGAGAAGAGATAGAACAAGGCCATTCGTTCTATCGCAAGGAGGTAACGACATGAAAAAAAATTCAGCTTATGTTTTAATGGTTCCAGGATTTGTACTATTATTATTATTTTTAATGTTGCCATTATGTTCAATATTATGGCCAACGGTCTTTAATGATGGATTTTCTCTAAATCAATACATCTCATTTTTCCAAGATGAGTATTATTTAGAAATCTTCTATCGAACGCTGAAAATCTCCTTGATTGCTACCTTGGTTTGTACACTGTTTGGAGTGCCGACCGCTTATTTTATTTCGCGTTGTTCACAAAAATGGAAAGGTCTATTAATTGCTATTTCTATTTTCCCGTTATTAACGAATTCTGTTGTTCGTAGTTTTGCTTGGATTAATATTTTAGGTAAAAATGGAATAATCAATAATTTATTAGTGAATATGGGAATCGTTGAGCAACCAATTAGTATGCTGTACACTGAGTTTGCCGTTTTAGTCGGAACGATTTATTTATTCTTGCCAATTATGATTATTACGTTAGTTGGAGTGATGGATAATATCGATAACGATATGATGGAGGCAGCTGAGAGTTTAGGGGCAAATCGTTTAACAGCTTTTATAAAAGTTGTTTTACCGATGAGTATTCCAGGTATTATTACGGGAGCAGTTCTTGTTTTTACTGGATCTCTAACAGCATATACAACTCCACAGCTTTTAGGTGGAAATAAAGCATTAGTTTTACCAACTTTAATCTATCAACGTTCAATGACTTTAAATGATTGGACGGGAGCAAGTGTTATCGCAGCCATTATGATTGTGACGACCTTAATTGTCATGAAGGGATTAAACTTCATTGCAGCAAAAGTAGATAAGCGAGGTGAACTAGATGCGTAAACATAAGATGCTAACATTGGTATCAATGTTCGTTTTTGCTTTTCTTTTCTTTCCATTAGTAATTATTACAGTGACGGCTTTTGGAACTGAAAATACAATCTCGTTCCCAATTAAAGGATTTACATTTGATTGGTTCGTGAAGGCATTAACGTCAAAAACATTTATGAATTCTTTCATTTTAAGTTTTAAATTAGCATTAATATCAACTTTAATTGCGTTAGTCATTGGGATTCCAGCAGCTTATGGAATGTCACGTTACTCAGTTAAAGGGAAGAAATTATTAAAAAGTTTCTTCTTATCTCCAACCATTGTTCCTGGAGTCGTGATTGGATATGCATTATTCCAATTCTTAGTGATTAAATTACGTATTCCAGTTTTTCAAGGATTATTATTTGGGCATTTCTTAGTTGTATTGCCTTATATTATCCGCATTGTTGGGGCTTCACTTGAGCAATTTGATTTCTCGATTGAAGAAGTAGCGTGGAGTTTAGGGTGTAATAAAATCCAGACATTCTTTAAGATTGTTTTACCAAACATCTCTAGCGGGATTATTTCAAGTTTCTTATTAGCCTTTATTAATTCATTTAATAATATTCCAGTTTCAATGTTTTTAACGGGTCCAGGAGTCACAACCTTACCAACAGCATTAATGAACTATATTGAATATTATTATGATCCAACCGTATCGGCTGTATCAGTTTTATTAATGGTTGCAACAATCGTTATTATGTTTGTTGTTGAAAAGACACTTGGAATTAATTCATTAGCAAAATAGGAGGAGACACCATGGCATTCGTAGAATTAAATGATATTCGTGTAACTTACGATGGAAAAAATGATATTTTAAAGGGATTAAATTTACAGATGCATGAAGGTGAGTTAGTGTCATTACTTGGTCCAAGTGGATGCGGTAAGACAACAACTTTACGTGTCATTGCTGGTTTTATTGATATAGCTGACGGAGACTTCTTAGTAGATAATGAAAACTTTACTAAGATTCCTGTACATAAACGTAACTTCGGTTTGGTTTTCCAAAGCTATGCTTTATTCCCACATTTAACTGTAAAGGATAACGTAGCCTTTGGGTTAAAGCTACGTAAAATGGATAAACAACAAATTGAAGAAAAAGTCGATAAAATGTTAGAAGTCTGTGGATTACTAGAGTATAAAGATCGTTTACCAAAGCAATTATCGGGAGGTCAACGTCAACGTGTCGCATTAGCACGTGCTTTAGTAATTGAGCCTAAATTATTATTACTTGATGAACCATTAAGTAATTTAGATGCAAAGCTTCGCATCCAAATGCGTGTTGAAATTAAACGAATTCAAAAAGCGTTAGGAATTACAACTGTCTTTGTTACTCACGATCAAGAGGAATGTTTTGCGATTTCAGACCGTGTTGCAGTTATGAATAAAGGCGTTATCGAGCAATACGATACACCTGAAAATATTTATGCTAAACCAAAAACTGAGTTCGTTGCAAGATTTATTGGGTTCGAAAACTTCATTCCAATGAAACATAAATCAGGAAATACATTCTTAAGTGATGATTTAACATTTAGTGTTGATGAATTACCTGATACGACTATTACATTAGGAACTATTCGTCCAGATGATATTGAGATTGTTCAAAGCTCGCAAGAAAACTGTGTCAGTGGAACAGTTTGTGTTCGTACGTTCTTAGGTAAGAGTTATCAATATGAAGTTGAAACAAAGTTAGGGAAAATCGTTGTAAATCATGACGGTGCAGATGTATATGAAATTAATGATGAATTAACATTACATTTACCAGCAAATAAAATCGTATTAGTTTAAACAGGCAAAAAAGGAGACGAAGAATATGAAAAAATCATGGAAATTAGCATTAGGTGCTGCAATGGCATTAACCCTTGTTACAGGATGTTCAACAGGTTCTGAAGATTCAGGGAAACAAAAACTAGTTGTTTCAACATGGGGATTAAGTCAAGATGTTTGGGAACAAGAAGTGAAAATTCCATTCGAAGAAAAGTACAACTGTGAATTAGTATTAGATACAGGTGGAACAAATGATCGTTATACAAAATTAGCTAATAATCCAAATTCAGAGGTTGATATTATTGAATTATCACAATCAGCGGCAGCAAATGGATATGAGGCAGGATTATTTGAACAAATTGATTACTCAAAGATTTCAAATGCTTCTTCATTAATTGAGCCTGCAGCAGAATTAGCTGAAAATGGATTCGGGGCTGCTTACACAGTAAATAGTATCGGAATTATTTACAATCCAGATGAGGTTGGATTTGAAATTAATGATTGGTCAGATTTATGGAATGAAGAATTAAAAGGTAAAATTTCAATTCCAGATATCTCAACAACATTTGGGCCTGCTATGGTTTATGTAGCAAATGATTATGCAAATGGAGATATTAAAGAAGATCAAGGTGAAGCAGCATTCAAAGCATTAGCAGAATTACAACCGAACATTGTTAAAACTTATTCAAAATCAAGTGATTTAGCTAATATGTTTGCATCTGGTGAGATTGCTGTTGCTGTTGTGGGGGATTTCGGAATCCCAACGATTGAACAAGCTCAACCTAATGTGAAATTCGTTGTACCAGCATCGGGAACTTACGCAAACTTCAATACAATCGATATTAATAAAAACTCAAAAAATAAAGAGTTAGCTTACGAATATGTAAACTTCCGTTTAAGCCAAGAATTACAAAGCTCAACAGCGATTACTTTAAATGAAGCTCCAACTAATAAAGATGTTGTTTTAGATGAAGAAACAGCATTAAACAAAACATATGGTGAAGTTGCAGCAAATGCTAAAACAATTGATTATTCATTTGTTAATCCATTATTAAATAATTGGATTGATCAATGGAACCGTATTGTTAACCGTTAATTAGGATAGGTGCTCAATATGGATATGATCATTAAAAATATTTCAGTGTATCAAACATTTACTCAACAATTTGAAATAAAAGATGTTTTCATTAAAAATGGTCGATTTGCACAGATCGCAGATTCTTTATCGGTAACAGAAGAAACAGTTATTGATGGAACTGGTCTATATATGGTACCAGGATTAATTGATATTCATATGCATATTGAAAGTTCTATGACTCTACCTTCGCGTTTTTCACAGGCTGTTTTGCCTCATGGGGTTACAACTGTTGTTGCAGATCCACATGAGATTGCAAACGTGTTTGGAATCGAAGGAATTCAATCATTTTTATCCAATGCAACTGCATTGGATATTTTTTATGGAATTCCATCGTCTGTTCCTTCAACATCCCCACATTTAGAAACAACAGGTGGGTTGATTGGAGTAGATGAAGTGAAGGAACTTCTCAATCATCAAAATATTTTATGTTTGGGAGAAGTGATGAACTTTCAAGATTTATGCAAAAAAGAAAGCTCAACTATTAAAGATATTATTAAACTATGTCAAGAATTTAGACCGTCCTTACCGATTGAAGGTCATTGTCCAAAAATTAGTGGTAAAGATTTAGCAGATTTTATTGCAGCAGGAGTTACAGCAGATCATACTCAGCAAACACCTGAAAGTATTATTGAAAAAATTAAAAGTGGAATGTTTTTAGAAATTCAAAAAAAATCGATGACTAAACAGACCATTCAAACGTTAATGGATTATCATTTTTATGATTATTTTGCATTTGTCACAGATGATGTCATGGCAGACAAGTTACCTAAGGGTCATTTAAATGAAATTATTAAATATGCCGTTAAACTTGGAATGCCAGTTGAGAAGGCAATTTATTGTTCGACTTATACGCCAGCTCGTCGAATGCATTTAGAAGATCGCGGAATGATTGCGCCTGGCCGTCTAGCAGATTTTATTTTACTGACTGATGTGGATAACTTTAAGATTCATTCCGTTTACAAGGGTGGGTGTTGCGTAGCCAATGATAGGGAATCGCATCAAGAAAATCATAATCAAATATTCCCAGACCATTTCTACCACTCAATAAAATGTAAAAAGGCTGAGCCTGAAGATTTTGATATTAAGATTTCAGGGAATAAAGTGTTATGTAACATTATTCAAACACAACCACACTCAACATTTACTAAACATATTCAAAAACAGGTTCCGGTTAAAAATGGAATACTTGATTATGAATCACAAAATCTATGTTTATTAACGGTTTATGAGCGTTATGGAAAGAATGGTAATATCGCTCACGCTTTGTTAGATACCCCGATTAAAAAGAGAGGAGCGATTGCAACATCTTGGGCTCATGATCATCATAATGTCATGGTGATGGGAAATGATAAAGAAGATATGATGCTCGCTCAACAGATGATTTGTGAAATGCAAGGGGGCTATGTCGTTGTAAAAGAGGGGCAAGTTTTAGCAAAAGCTTATTTAGAAATTGGTGGTATTGTTAGTGCACAGCCAATTGAAGTATTAGCACAACAACTTAGGGACGTTCGATCTGCTATGCAAGAACTCGGATATGTTCATGATAATGAAATTATGTCATTCTCGACATTATCATTACCGGTATCCCCACAGTTAAAGGTAACTGATATGGGAATGATTAATACATTAACACAGGAAATTGTGCCATTAATTGCGGAGGTTTATCATGAAGACGTTAATTAAAAATGCTTGGATTTTAACAATGGATAAAACGCTATCAACTTATCCACAAGGTATGTTAGTCATAGAAGATGATAAGATTTCGTATGTCGGTGAGTATGATTCAGATATTGAAAAGTATGTGGATGAAGTGATTGATGCATCAGGTGGTATCTTGATTCCAGGAATGATTAATACACATGCTCATGTTTCAATGATTCCATTTCGTTCATTAGGAGATGATTGTCCGGATCGACTTCGTCGTTACCTTTTCCCTCTAGAAATTGAATGTATGAGAGCACCATTAGTCTATGAGGCTGCCCGTTATGGAATCTTAGAGATGCAACGTAGTGGGGTGACTACTTTTTTAGACATGTACTATTTTGAAGAAGAAGTAGCTCGTGCATGTGATGAGATGCAGATGCGTGGAGTACTTGGGGAGACAGTTATTAATTTTCCGACATGTGATTGCGAAGAAGCTTATGGAGGGTTAGCTTATAGTGAACAGTTTATGAGTAAATGGAGCAATCATCCGTTGGTGACGCCAATCATTGCACCACATGCAACCAATACTAATGATACAAAAGCACTACAAGATGCTCATGAGATTGCGGTTAGATATGACACGTTAATTTCAATGCATGTTGCAGAGATGGATTATGAGATGACAGAATTTCGTGAAAAGTATGATATGACACCAGTAGAATATTTAGATTCAATTGGTGTTTTAAGTGATCGATTAGTGGCTGCTCATTGTATCCATGTGAATGAAAATGACATGTTATTAATGGCAAACCGTGGCGTAAAAGTTGCACATTGTATTGGATCAAATATGAAAGCCGGAAAAGGAATTGCCCCTGTTAAAGAAATGATTGAGCATGGGCTAACTGTTGGTCTTGGAACAGACGGGCCGAGTAGTGGGAATACGTTAGACTTATTTACGCAAATGAAAACAGCAGTTTATGCACAAAAGACTCACTATAAGGATCGTTCACTATTTAAAGCAGAGGAAATTGTAAAACTAGCAACGATTAGTGGAGCCCGTGCCTTAAAAATGGATGATAAAATTGGTTCACTTGAAGTTGGAAAACAGGCCGATATTGTTTTAATTGAAACAGAATCTTTAAATATGTTTCCAATTTATGATCCTTATTCAGCGATTGTGTATAGTGCCAATTCATCTAATGTCCACAGTGTTTGGATTAATGGGGTATCCGTTTTAAAAGAGAAACAATCAATTTTTAATCAGACAGAGATTAAAAAGTCACTTCAAAATGAAATGCAAAACTTTGCAAAACGTGCAATAGAGCGTTCAAAAGATTTATAAATGTGAATAAGTAAAGTCAAAAAATCCCGTAAGGTAAATCTTACGGGATTTTTTATTAGATTTATTCGTTGTGGGGGGAAGAATGGGGTGGATTAGATTCAATACAACATTGATATTCCTTTTTCAATTTAGATAATTGTACATTTATTTTTTGAGCTTTTTTGAGCATTTTTTTAGTCTTTTGACTGATACACTGTGCCTGAAAATCAAGAGCCATTAACTCGTTAGTTAAGCATTCAATTTTATTTGCAAGTGTCACACAACGAGAGCACTTTTGGTTAAATTCATACATGTCACCATATTCATGTAACCAGCAATTGATTTTTGAACGGATGACTTTTTGAGCTCTAATGTAATTTGTAGTTGATTCCATATGGGAGATTGCTGAATCTAATTCATCTATTGCTTCTAGGAATTCTTCGTCGATGAGTCGTTGTAAAGCATTATATTTTTGAATCAGAGTTTCATATTCTTCAATTCTTTTGGTCATTCAAATCCCTCGTCTCTCCATTAAAAGGAATATTATGTTATAGGATATGATAGAGGATCCATGACTTGTGCCTTTAAATAGCAACAAAATAATTTTTTATCATGTGGTTAAACTAAGGACAGTTTGATTGAGGAGGATATTTATGGAATCATTAACTGATTGTTACACGTTATCTAATGGTGTTTTATACCCTAGTAGCGGAGGATTAGATTGCTTTTAGCAATCGCCAGGGGATTCATTCCGTGCATTGGTTTTGGAACATGGCAAGCTAAAAGTGGGAAAGAAGCAGCAGATGCTGTTACAACAGCCCTTCATTTAGGTTATCGGCAGCAGCTTATGGAAATGAACATAGTGTCGGAGCTGCTATTGCACGCAGTGGTATTAAACGAGAAGACTTATTTATTACGAGTAAACTTAATAATTTTGATCATGGGTACGAAGAAAATTTGGCAGCTTTTGATAAAACGATGAAAGAATTGGAGCTTGATTATTTAGATTTATATTTAATACACTGGCTAATCCCATTATACATCGTCATTATTGACAAGAAGCAAATGTTGGGACTTGGAAAGCATTTGAAGAGCTCTAC
>NZ_JAGAVR010000024.1:0-24858 GCF_017941855.1 Turicibacter sp.
AACAACTAGGTTATGAATTTGCCGACTACGTTAACTGGTATAACAATCATAGGATCCACTCTTCACTGGGATATTTATCCCCAGTTGAATATCGTCAAAATACCCTTAAAAAAGTTGTTTAGTTTAGTGTTGACAATCCAATTATGAATAAATTCATATTAGATAGAAGATACAAGGATTTATTCGAAAGTATGGGGATATCTATAGAAGAATCTTTAAGAAGATCGGAATTGTCTAAGGATCTCTTTGATAACAAAGTCCCTTCAATGACGGTAGAGGAGTACATTAGATTCATGGATACCTTAAAGGAACTAGCGATAGATTCGTCTGCTCCAATAAAAGTAGCTCAAATTGAAAATGTTGAAACAATTTCACCTCCTATTTTTGCAGCTCTTTGTAGTAAAGATGTCTTAACCTGTATGAAAAGAATTTCAATGTATAAAAGGCTAATCGGTCCTTTAGTATTCTTAGTTACCGAGAATAAAGATCATATCACTCTAGAGTTAACGTTTGAAAAAGAAAGATATCAATTACCTGAATTTTCAGTTGCGCTTGAGCTAGTTTTTCTAGTGAACTGTATTAGAAAAGCTACTAAGAAACATATTATTCCACAACAAATTATGACAACATATCGTTTAGATAGTGAGGAGTACACAGAATTTTTTGGAATAAAGCCAACGGTAGGTCCTAAACATATGCTCATCCTGTCCAAGAAGGATGCACTAGAACCATTTGTTTATCAAAATGATATGATGTGGGATTATTTTGAGCCTGAGTTAAAAAGAAGACTTAGTGAGCTAGAAGTAGAAGATAGTTGTGGTGCTAGAGTGAGAAGTGTACTGATCGAGCTATTACCTAGTGCGGAAAATAGTATCGAACAGGTGGCATTAAAACTTGGTTATAGTAAGCGAACACTTCAAAGAAAATTAAAGGAAGAAAATACAACTTTTCAACAGCAACTCAATCATACTCGAGAATTATTAGCGAAACATTATCTGAAAAACTCAGATATGACAAATGAAGATATCGCTTATTTATTAGGATACCAAGATTCAAATTCGTTTATAAGAGCCTTTCAGATGTGGACAGGAGTCACTATTAGTGAATATAGAAAAAAGTAAATAGGGTTAATCATGTTTATTAACTTACGCATAGGTATCAGAAGATAAACCTGATAGTGAGATGAACATCCATTAGATGTAACAACTAAATTTATAAACATGTATGATTTCCTTGAATCATGACTCAGGAAGTAAGAGACATATCGAATATCGTAAAACGGATTAATAGTGTATTAATCAAAATGGTAAAGGAGTCTAGCTTTCAATATTTTGCTCGTCAAATCTTATTACTATCTAACTAGGATATTCAATTCACACATCATTTAGTTGGAGGAAGGGGATTATTAGGCTCTAAAAAAGGGCAACCTCAATAGAGTTCGCCCTTTTTATGATTAATCTTTTAAGCACATGAAGTTCATCATGCGTCCTGTCACTGAATTTTTTCTAAAACTGTAGAATAAATCGCTGTCTGTATAGGTGCAATAAGAGGTCACTGAAATATTTCCAGCAGGAACTCCTTCATGCAACGCTTGCTTATAGTTGAGCAATTTCGGGTCAAACTTATATTGGCCTCTACCTAGCTCAACAAACGTTTCTTCAACGTTAGCAACACATGATTTCTTCACTTCATCAATTACCGTATCATCAACACGGTAAGCATCGCGACCGATACATGGTCCAATGGTTACGAAGATTTCCTCAGGTTTGATTCCTTCCACATCCTTTAATGTGCGAAGCATTTCATGCATCATTCCATCAACTGTTCCACGCCATCCTGCATGTGCAACCCCGATTAAATGACGAGTTGGAACGTAGAAATAAAGCGGAGTACAATCTGCATAAAACGTTGCTAAGACCACATTTGATTCCGTTGTATAAAGTCCATCTGTTGCCTTAATTCCAGATTCAAAACTGTGGACTCCAGCCCCTAAATCAGCGCTCGTCACCTTATGAACATTCGTCGTGTGTAATTGCTCTGCAAATACCCATTGCTCAAGGGGAGCTTGAATGGCCTCTGCAACAAGTCGTCGGTTGTTTAACACGGCCGTTGGCTCATCTCCAACATGATACGCAATGTTTAAACCTTGGAAGGCCCCAACAGAAGTTCCATCTTGTAGCGTGGTAAACCCTGCAATCAAATTAGAATCCTGATTCATCCATGGTTCAATAAATAATAGATTGTCTTTTTTAATAAACGGTTCTTTCATTCTTTTCACCTCATGCTTATTATAACAGACACTTCATTAAAAGATGTAACAAATTTCTAACGGATGATCGTCATTCAACGTTGAATCCATAAAGTTTCTTTATCAAAAAGAGTTAAATTATATAAGGTTACATTTTTTTTGGATGTAGACGATTGTTTTTAAACGTGTTAAAATAAATCATGAAACTTTAACACATAATAAAGTTTAAAAAAAGTCATCGTGAGATGCCTGACAATAATAAAGAGGGATTTTGTATGGAAAAGAAAGATACAACATTCGCCGTCATTGGTTGTGGCCAATTTGGTGGAAGTGTCGTTGAAGAATTAGCTCGTCAAGGAGCAGATGTTATCGCCATTGATAACAATGAAGAAGTGATTAAAAAATATGTTAATATTGCAACACAAGCCATCATTTTAGATTCAACAGACGAAGAAGCCTTAAGAAGTATCGGAATTCGTAACATTGACCATGTTATCGTAGGAATTGGACAAAATATCCAAGCCAGTATTTTAACAGCCTTATTATTAAAAGAAATTGGCGTAAATAAAGTAACGGTAAAAGTGGTAAATGATTACCATAAAAAAGTTATTTTAAAAATCGGTGCTGATTCAGTCATTCAACCTGAAAAAGATACAGGAAAACGTCTAGCACATCAAATGTTATCAGACTTCGTACTCGATTACTTAGTGCTATCAGACAATTATAGTATCGTTGAATTATTAGCAGCGGGGCCAATTGTTGGGCAAACCTTAATCGATTTAAATATTCCACAACGTTTTGGCATCAATATTGCAGCCATTAAACGTCGTGATAACATTGTTGTACCTCAAGCGAACACAGAAGTCAAAGAAGGCGACGTGTTACTTGTCATTGGAGAAAACAAAGACATCAGTGAATTTGATCACTGGTTATTAAATAGTTAATCAGAGCCAATTTTGGCTCTTTTTTTTTGTATCAATCGATAATTCATTAATTTCTATACGTGATATAATGAAGTTAAAAAGGTAAAGAGGAGTTGGATGATAAAAGGTGGTATGATCACAAAGATTCGTGAGAGGGCGGAGTTTAATGTATGAATTTTTAGAGGGGCATGGGTTAATACAGATGATTTTATTAATCTTATTTATAGGCTTACAATTTAAATTATCTTTAAAAAAAGATGGGAAGCAAGGGAGTATTATTTTATGGTTGATGGGAATTTTAATGGTACTTCAAACGACAAGCCAAAGTATTAATCAAAAAGAACTCTTAAATTATTATAGTGGGATTGACGTCATCGTAGATTTCTTTATTGAAGCCAAGTTATACACGATTTCATTGATGATTTTAGGATTCATTCATTGTATCTGCCGAATTAAAGTCATCAGTAAACAAAGTGATCATTAAAAGGGTCAAGCAAAAATGCTTGGCCCTTTTAGTATGTTTTCTCTAAGATATATTGACATGCATCATCCTTCATTGGATTTTCAATTTTGACAAGATGGAATCCACATTTGTTGACATAAAAATGATGGTTACGCTTAGAGAAGCCCGGAGTATCGGTACACCACTTCAGGGTATTTGGATATTGTTTCTCAATAAAGTTCCAAATTTTCAAACCGATTCCCTTATTTTGAAGGCTAGGATCAATAAAGATATTTCCTAAGAAATGAATATTTGTGTCGTGATTAAGCCATAGAATGATGCTCCCAATCGGTTTTCCATCCATTGAAATTTTATAAGACGTTGAATTAGGATGAAGCCCAAAGCGACGAAGGAAATCTCCGTTATCATAACCAGCAGGTCCACCCTTCGGTTTATTTAGATGAATTCGTGTATCCTCGTCAAATGCGCGTTCCATGATAGGGGTTAAAATAGTAAGATCAGTTTCATGTAAGATCTCAAATGATAAATTTTCGAATTGTTTCATTTTCATACTCCTTTAGTCTGAATAAGGCTGAAGTGATAATTTAATTAAAATAACCGACTCCCCGACGTTGAAGAACTCGTCTAAATTAACCTCATCTAGCGGAATGCCTATTGGAATATTGGTTGCAATAGAACCTCCATTATTAGCATAATAGATATAAAGTTCTGTTCCAAGTGGGAGAGCCATGGGTTCACTGAAAAAAGCTTGTGAATACTGCGTCAAATCTTCCTCAATTTTGAGACTTCCACTTGCCATCATTCCATCTTTTCCTGACAACACACGGATTTGATTGCCTTGAAAATTGAGACCAATCGTCTCATCAACAGAACGTCCGGCTGGTTCAGGTTCACTCATTCCAAAAAATTGATACTCTTTGACTAATTCTTTTTGCTCATACACTTCATAAGTTAATGAAAGCTCATATCCATCATGAGCAGGCAAATGATTTAACGAATATAATAATACTTTATGACCGGTCAGACTTAATAAATACTCTTCTTTCTCAGATAAAGTTTGAGGAACTAATTCAGTTGTATGGGTTTGACATCCCATTAAAGTAAGGATACAACTCAATACAAGACAACTTCCTAAAAATTTTTTCATTTATATCTCCTCCCATTCTATGCTTATTGTATCATGAAAAATACATTTCTAATTAATTACAATTTATTAGAACGGATTTTGATAATGATTTATTTCCCACTGTTTCGAATCTCTTTGTAAATCTAAAATGATTAAATAGACGCCCCGTTTTAAACTTCAAACGATCGTCTCATATCAAATCTAAGTTTCAGTAGGTTAGACGCTAATCTGGCTAATAGTCCTTTTAAATTTAAAACAGAGCTTTGTTGCTAATAACAAAGCAGTCAGGCGACCTTATCAGCATGACATAAAGGGAATCTAATCATTGATGACCATTTATTTGAACCAGCATATGCCATGAATTTCTGCATATATATAAGTCTAGATAAGTTTTTAATAGGTTAGAAACCTTTAGCTAGACTATAGAATGTCTATTTGGGAGTAGGAATACAGTCGCAAAAATACCTACTAACTTAGTTTATTTTTTTAATTCTGTAAATAGTGGTAAGCAGGGGGCATAGTTATGCAGTTCATTAAAGAAGTAATCAGAAAGTATTTCATTAAATTTGGATTAGTTGGTTTTGTGAACACAATGATTCAACAAGTCATTTATATTTTCTTAGTTTTCAAAGGACGACAATTTATTGGGGCACAGACGTATAGTTTCACGGTAGCACTTTTTTGCTCTTATATTTTAAATAGTCATTTTACGTACGTGATGCCCTTATCGTTCAAACAATTTTTTCATTTTTTTATGGCAAATTTACCGACTTACCTCATCCAGATTCTAACGCTTGTTATTTTAGTAGAAGGATTAGGGGCACCGCGAATAATGGCCTTATTTTTAACACTCTCTGTCACTCCGTTTACTTTTTTACTCGTTTCATTTAGTATGCTTAAAGCAAAGGGAGAGGGATAAAATAAGAAAGAATAGTAAAGATAGTACATCAGTTGATGTGCTATTTTTATTGAATTCATTTCGTTTATCACGACCCTAAAGGGGAATCAGTTGGATAATTTTTGCCATTATTTTATGGATGAAACTTGTTAACTCTTTAAAATGGGTGATATGATAGGAAAAAGACAAATGATTAAGAAGTTAAAAGGAGAATGACGATGAAGTTTAGAAAATCAACGGAAGCTGATCTTGATTCGATTATGGAAATTATCAAACAGGCACAGGCTTACTTTAAAGCAAATGGCATTGATCAATGGCAAAATAATTACCCGAATCTAAGTACGATAAGCCATGACATCGCTCATGGTCATAGCCACATTCTAATCAAAGATAATCAAGTGGTGGCAACGGCCGCGATTTCTTTCGATGGTGAGAAAAATTATAACCAAATTGAAGCGGGAAGCTGGCTAACGGATGGGGATTATGCAGTGATACATCGAATAGCTGTAGACAACCGTTATAAAGGAACAGGCCTCTCATCAGACATCATTAAGGAAGTCGAGCAACTTTGTTTAGAAAAAGGTGTTCACAGTATTAAAGTCGATACGCATCAGGATAATAAATCCATGCAAAAATTACTTCAAAAAAATAATTTCACGTCTTGTGGCATCATTTATGTGGAGGATGGAAGTCCTCGAATTGCGTTTGAAAAAGTATTAGGTGAGAACATCTAACAAATGAATCGAATGAAAAGACTGAGTTAGCTTTTTGACGGGATGTCCAAAACAACTAGAAGAATCAGTTGAAGATAATTAAAGGTAGGCAGATAAACATTAAATTTCTCAATGTAAATAAAGAAGTCATCTGCATCTGAATCCATCCTTAGAAATCATCGTTAAAAGAAGCGTGGAATCGATGATCATGATGTCGATGATGGAATCAAAGAAAAAGAACCTGCGTGTGCAGGTTCTTTTTTATTACAATTCCTTATCGTATTTCGTCATGAGATAGAGTCCGATACCAACATGAAGTGCTGAAAGAGCACAACAAATCAGCGTAATCCAAAGCGAACCATCCACTAAAATATTAATCCAAGCCACCCCTAACACACACCAGCTTGTAATATCGCCAGCTTTTGCTTTCGCTTTGTCGCGAATCATGACACTGCGTTCATCTTTAAACTCGATTTCATTTTGTTTAACAATTTCAGGATTTTTGTGTTCATAAGAAATCATATAAAGTTGAGCAACACTTAAACCGAATAACCCTGATCCAATTCCAATCAAGATGCCAGAGATCGTCTTAAACGCTTCATCTTGCATAAAAAATCCAAGTGTCACTAATAGTATTCCAACAATCATTCCGGCAATCCAAACAGCCTGTTTTTTTAACATTCTGACTCCTCCTCATAAATAAAAATCTCTTCAATAGTTAAACCAAAATAACGGGCAATCTTAAAAGCTAACACAATAGAGGGATTGTATCTTCCCTTTTCAAGTGAGCTGATCGTTTGACGGGATACCTCAAGAATAGTGGCCAATTCTTCTTGATTTATTCCACGTGCTTTTCGAAGTTCTTCTAATCGATTTTTCACATCGCAACTCCTTTCTGTTTTTGATGTAAAGTTAACTTTACATTCATAGTATATGTGATTTGAATAATAATGTAAAGTTAACTTTACAAAAAAGAGATTCTGAAAACCTTTTGAGATGAAAGGAGAGGAAATAAATGTGAGGAATTAAAAAAAGTGATGAATGGAAAGTCCAATTCATCACTTTTTTACTATTATTCTTGAACAGTTTGTGTCTCCTCTGTTGCTTGATTGACTAGTTCAGATGCTTCATCTGATTCTGTATTTGGTGTTGCCTCAGCATCTGATGTGGGTTCTTCTGCCGGAGTTTCCTCTGTTACCATTTCTGAATCTGCTGTATTTTCTTCTGTTACTGGCATCTCAATTGCTTCATCGGTTGTCTCTGATTTTTCTGACTCAGGAGCCACGACTTCTTCAGCTTGAGGGGCATCTGTCTCTTCTGTTGATTCAACCTCATCGGTTGTTTCTAATGACTCATTAGTTTCAGGAACGATTGCATCTGTTGGGGCTGTTTCATTTCCACCTGTAAATAACCCTTTAATCCAGTTTACGAAATTTTTAAATAAATCAACAAACCAATCACCGATTTTTTCAAAGAAACCAGATTCTTTTAACTTAATTCCCGCTTCTTTTAAGCTTTCAGAAATTTTATCACCGATATTGTTCATCGTTTCCTCAATATCTTTGTAATCAATATTTAAATCATTCACGTCTTCCATCAAACTTAACACACGAGCATTTGCTTCTTCACTTAATTCAACACCATAATTGTTCGTGACATTAATGATAATTTCTTGAATTTGTGTTGAGTTAGGAGAATCCTTGATGACTTGTTGCTTAATATCATTGATAATTCCAGATGCAACATTTGATGAATCTCCTGATGAGTTAATTTCATTCGTTTCATCCTTTAAAATCTCGTCAGCGATATCGAGTGTTGTATCGATCTCCTCTTTAGCGACCACTTTATTCTCTTCTGATAAAGCTTCACCCATAATTTCCTCGGCTCCAGCTAAAATTCCTGCTAAGGCAGACTCGCCCGTTACCATAAATGGAGCAGATACATTAACTTCAGCATTTGTAATACCAGACGTAATTAACGCATTTGTAAACATTTCGTTCGTTACTAAACTGACGTTTTTTGATGTAACCTGAACACCGCCACCACTTGTTAACTTTACATAGGCAGATGAGTACCATCCCCCTGTATAATTATCTAATGCGTTAGGAGCTAAACCTAGTTGCTCGATTGCTGTTGCATTATCAACATAAATGGCCGGCATATCGGCAGATACACCAAAATACTCGCGTAATGCGGCTTCTTCTTTTTTATTTAAATTTGAACCGAAAGATAAAATTTCGCCTTGGCGATACTCACCACTAAATGAGGTTCCAGCGAAAACAGTCGTCGATGCTCCGAATCCTGCAAAAACAGCTAAAGTTAATACCGCTTTTTTAAATAAACCTTTTTTTATCATAACTTCAATCCTCTATCTTCTCTATAATTTTTATGTGATTCATTTACTAGACTCTAATGATCTCCCCCTGACTCTTCCAAAATTAACGTTATTTTACCATATATCAATTCAGAAAGAAATAGACATCCAGTGTCTAAAACCTTAAGATTTTCTTAAGATAGAGTAGGGACTACATTCATTTTGAGCTATATGATGAAAAATAAAATTGAATTGTTAATATTTGGTTTTTGATTTAAAATGAACTTAATAACAAAAGAGAGAGGGGAGATACCATGTCGGAGACCATGGCCTTATTGATACAATTGGCTGTTATCGGAGTCTTACTGATTCCATTCGTTTATTTATTTAGACTGACGGTTAAAGTATTAAAAGCAAATATTAATAAAAATTCTAAATAGCACCATCAATCTATTTTAATAGGGGAGTACAATAAAACTAGAATCATATAGCAGAGAAATGCTCGTCCTACTGTTAATTATGACATGTTTAATGAGGGAAAATGTTGAGAAAATAAAACAAAAATTAAAGGTTGTGATTTTAGTTGTAGCTACCATCACTTTTTGAGGGAGTTTTCCGGACATAAAAAAATAGAACTCAATCATTGACGGATAAGCTCTATTTTTTAGTTTTAAAGTTGTATTTTATAACAGCGATACGTATCAATGGGTTTAAATCCAACTCTTAAAGTAGCTTCAATTTGTGTAGGAGTTTCTTCATCGACAAAGAAGAGCACATAGTCTAGGGATGGATTGAGACAATCCTCTAAAGACACCGAAAGTAAGTCAAGTTCTAAACCTTGGTTTTGATAGGCTTGATTAAGTGAAAGCCCAAAAATTTCATATTCCACGCTATTACATCTAATAAATAGACTTCCAACAATGGAATCCTGCTCAACACCCACATAAATCTTCCATAAATCAAGATGTTCAAAAATTCGTTTGCTATTCCAGTACAGATTTGGATGATGTGTATCATGGAAGATAGCATACTCGCATAACGTTCCTTAGGTAATGGAATCACTTCATGATGAGGCGTAATAGACATGAAATCCTCTTTTTGAAGTTTCATCGTCACACAGGCATCCAAAAGTTCAGCCTGAATACTTTCTAAGTAAGAAATTGCCACCTGATTTTCAATAGGATAACCAAAAAATAATTCGAAATTTAAATAATGATCGCGAAGATAATCAATAAACTTTGAGGCAACTCGATTAAAATCACGTTTTGCAAAAATTCCCCCTAATGATTGGAGATATAAATCCTGTGACTTTACTTGTAAAGTTAAAACACCTATCAGCTCCTGATCCTCGATATAGGCTAAAATCTTGTCTTCGTTATCATTTAACGATTTAGAAAATCGTTCATAAAGGTCACCAAAATCTTTATATTTTGGAAAACTACACGTCTCTTGCTGACGTTCAAATTCCCAGGCAAATCGAGCCACTTCTGTTAGTAAATCCTCTTTAATTTCAATAATCATCTTTGTTCCTCGTTCCTTTTAAGATTAAAAATGACACGTCGAATCGGATCATAAATAATTCCCCTCCAATAGATGTCAGATCTTAATTATACCTAAACTATGACATGATTTCCTTATTTTTACAAATTATAGTATATAATTAAACTATTAAAAAGGAAGGTTGAGGTTTATTCTTAGTTTCAGTATCTGAACTAGGAGAAATCATGACTTTTCCAAGTCATTAGTGATGAAATAGGAAAAGATTTCAGGGACTGATGGGAAATCAAAGCGGGTTTGCCATTTTAGTTACAATAATCGTTGAAGCTTTATTAGTTGTTTAAATAAGTGGAAAAGGCTGAAAATTAATGGCCCAATCTAAGTTAGTCTGAATCAGAGAGGAGTTCAACATGGAAATTTATATCATGCCATCTGCAAATATGATGATCGGACAAGTTATCTCACTTATAGTGATAATCTCGGTTATTTATTTATATGTTTTATTAGTTAGAGCATTGAGAATTTATATTAAGAAACATTCGTAGATATAAAAGGCTCTTCTCTTACTAGGATCATTTGCAACAGCCTGTTTAGATGGATTGTGAGTGATGGTTACGAACGTAAAACAGACAAGAACGTAATTATGGATGAGATTAGTAGTTTTAACTTTTGCCTTACGACAGAAATTTTCTATTGATACAAAAAATAGGACTAAGGCCTTTAGCCTAAGCTATTTATGACATCAAAATCAATGATTTCTAATTAAAGGAGTGAAAAAATGACGAAAGAACTCATCATTGATATTCTCATCGCTATCTGTATTGCCGGAGTTACCCTAGCTGGAATCCTATATTTTTTATCCTATGATTCATACGATAAAGACGTCGATCGGCGACTAAAAGAAAGTGAGAGAAAAAACGAAAAAGGGAAGTGAAATCTGTCTCGATACACAGAGGATATCAAGCCGCTTAAATCTCTTAGCCGTGACATCATGGAGGTCTAAATGACAGACATTTAGTACTTTTGTTTTGAGTAAGAGCATGATGATAGGTGAAACCCTTCAACAGACATGCCTTGGAAGTTTTGATGTTGATGACTTATCCTAAATCTCATCGGGGCTATGATTGGGTTTACCTACTACAAAGGAATCACAAAAATTAACTTAATGTCACCAATCAAGAATCAGATTGAATCCCAACAATAAGGAGAAATAAATGGAAATTAGAAAACTGACAATTCAGGATGAATATTATAATAAAACGATTGAAATGGCCAACCACTGTTCATGGGGAGCAGGGCCCCATTTAGCTAGACGAATGAAAGGGCAACAATTTTCAGACTTCGAATGCCCTTTTGTAGCTATAGAAAAAGGAGAAGTCGTAGGATATTGCACGCTAACCAAAACAGATTTCATTCCAAACTGTCCTTATACTCCCTGGATCGGATTTGTCTTTGTCGATGAACATCATCGTGGAAAAAGAATTAGCCAACAAATGATTCAACACGTCCTCGAATATGCTAAACAACAAGGATTTAAAAAAGTCTATCTTTCAACCGAAGAAGAAAATCTTTACGAAAAATACGGCTTTGTTTACATCGATACCTTAAAAAGTGATGCCGGAACAATGGAAACCATCCTAATGTATGATGTAGCGGGAGAATAAGATGAGTATTGAAAAATCATGTGGGATCATGGTTTATCATTCATTAGAAAAAGAACAAAAATTTTTACTACTTCAAAGTCGAATCAATAATCATTGGAGCTTTCCAAAAGGACATATGGAAATAGGGGAGACCGAAAAAGAGACAGCTATTCGCGAAGTATTCGAGGAAACAGGTTTACCCCTATCAGTAGTAGAGGGGTTCAAAACGTCTTGTCACTACAAATTGGAAAATGGTAACCTTAAAGAAGTTATTTTCTTCTTAGGAGAAGCAACAGAGGCATCTGTTCAAATCCAAGTCGTTGAAATCATGGATTATAAATGGCTCAACCAAGAAGAAGCCATTATGCAATTAACATTTGAAAATGTAAAATTGATTTTAAAAGAAGCCATTCAATTTATAAACGAAAAAAAATAACGTCATTTCTTTGTAAATCACAGTATTTTTTAAAAACAGGAATAAACAAACTTTTATCCGATTGAATGTTTCAAGGAGATAATTTACAAAAAATGATAAAATACATGAATATGATGTATAAAAAAGGTAAAAAATATATCTTGAACACAAAAAATACAAGTTTATGATAACGGTTGTGATATACTTGTTCCATTATCAAAATTTAAGAAAAACTTAAGTGAGGGATAAAGCATGAACTTTAAAAAAATTGGATTAATGCTTTCAGCATTACTTGTGACAGTCGGATTAGCAGGATGTAGCGGGTCAAAATTACCAGAAGGTGATGTTAAGATCGTTAAACAAGATATCAATGGAGTAATCGGATTATTATTAGAATCAGCTGATTATGGACAAGACCAAAGTACAGTTGCTTCCATGGTATTACCAGAAGGATCATCATATGATATCAACCTAAGTGTTGAACAATATGAGAATGGACAATTAGTGAATACATTAGAATTACCGACATATACAACCGCAACAATGGATAAAAACGGAATCGTTCACATGATTTTAAACATCGGTGAAAGCGACATTAAAACTATCTACTCAATTGCAGAAGTGGATACAGAAAAAACAACAGATAGCAAAAACCCACAATATAAAGTGACAAAAATGAATGAAGCACCGATGACATTCGATGCACGTACAGAGATTGGTCAATACGGTGGTGACTTAAATACACCAGTTGCGCTTGCAGGATATGTAACATTCAAAGAGGGTGGAACACAAGAAGGAATCAACTTAACATCATACACGGATGAAGTAGGGAACTACGCCTCAGCAAACATTGTTAAAGTAAACATTGTTCAAAAATAATAGAAAAGAGGAACCCATTATGGGTTCCTCTTTTTTACTTTTCGTGAAGAGCACACAATTAAGCTAGTTGACAATCACAGATGAATGAAGCACCCACTTTGGCTACTTCCTAATCAAAACCAAAAAAATAACAGCTGAAGTTGTTAGTCCATAAAAAAATGACTCTAAATCAAACATTTAATAGAAAAAATATGTTACATTAAAATTAAAGAGAAGGAAGTGAAAGTAAAGGAGAGATTACGATGAAAAAATTAAGAATCATCCTCGTTTTCCTGTGCTTATTAATAGCATTATCTGGCTGTCAAACCTCAACTAAAACACAAACAGCCAATGAATTTGTACAACAATTTATAACGGACTTTTTAACTTTTAAATACGATGAAAAAACAGAACAAAGAGAGGCCTACAATCAGTTAAGTGAAAAAATAGCACCATACTTTACTAAAGACTGCTACCTATTTTTTACACAACAGAACTATGGCGTCATCCCCATTCAAGCCGCAGAGAAATATCAATCTGATATCACTGTAAAAGATATTCACTTAGAAGAATCATTTCATGAAGACAAAACAGTGGGGTATAACGTAGAGGTTAGCCTAGAGTTACCAGATGAGGTTGCCAATGTCAATCTGACACTTAGCATTCGTGAGCATCATGATACGTTTGAAATATACGCCATCAAATTTTTCAAAATTGATGAATCATTGCAATAAAAAATCGTAGGGATTTTATTCCCTACGATTTTTTTATTAAATCTCCATAATGATTGGTAAAATCATTGGACGACGTTGAGTTTTACTAAATAAGAATGGAGCTACTACATCAGAAATGGCAGACTTCAACTCTTCAGTTGAAACATGCTTAGATGTTTGAAGTTTATGTAACACAATCTCGCGAACTGCAATCTCAGTATTTTTAATTAAATCCTCAGATTCCTTCATATAAACAAATCCACGAGAGACCACATTTGGTCCATTTAATAAACGTTTTTCAGCGCGTTTAATTGAAACGGCAACAATGACAAGACCATCTTCAGATAAAATCTTACGATCACGAATAATCTCAGTTCCAACATCGCCAATCCCGCTACTATCCGTATAAATCGTTCCCGAATGAATACGACCTGAAACGCGTGCTCCGTGTTGATTAAAGGCTAACACATCACCATTATTAAGTACGAAGCAATTTTCTTCCGGAACTCCACATTGCACCCCAAGTTCAGCATGAATACTTAACATACGGTACTCACCGTGAATCGGTAAGAAATATTTTGGACGCATTAAATTAAGCATTAACTTTAGCTCTTCTTGTCCAGCATGTCCAGATGTATGAATATCCGTTAAAGGACTATGCGTAATAACCTCAGCACCCGCACGATACAACGCATTAATCGTCTTACCAACACTTAACGCATTTCCTGGAATCGGTGAAGAAGAGAAAATCACCGTATCACCTGGAATAATTTGAATCTGACGATGTGTTCCATTTGCAATACGAGAAAGCGCCGCTAAAGGCTCACCTTGAGATCCTGTACATAAAATGGTAACCTCATTTTGTGGTAAATGCTTCACCTCATTTGCCGATACAAACGTATCCTCAGGGCAATGAATATACCCATATTCTAAACCAATTTTAATTGTGGCTTCCATACTACGACCGAAAATCGCAATCTTACGATTTGTTGCCACACACGCCTCCACAATTTGTTGGACACGGTGAACGTTAGAAGCAAATGTCGCAATAATAATACGACCGTCAATCTTCTTGAAGATATCGCCTAAGCTTTCCCCAACTCGACGCTCAGAAATCGTGAAAATAGGTAATTCACTGTTCGTACTATCAGATAAAAGACATAAAACGCCTTCTTCCCCTAAACGAGCCATCTTAGCATACTCAGCTGGTGGTCCAATTGGTGTGAAATCGAACTTGAAGTCACCTGTATGAACGATAATTCCATGAGGTGTTTTGATTGCAATCCCATAAGAATCCGGAATACTATGATTCGTACGGAAGAACTCAAACGTAAAATGCTTTGATTTAATCACCGTATCAGAATTAAACTCGACAATGTTGGCTTGACGTAATAGCTTACGTTCTTCTAACTTATTTTTAATTAAACCAATCGCTAATTTACCAGCATAGATTTTAGGAATTTTTAATTGACGAAGTAAAAATGGAATCCCACCAATATGATCCTCATGACCGTGGGTAATAAATAAACCTACAATTTTATCTTGATTCTCAATTAAATATTGATAATCTGGAATGACATAATCCACTCCAAGTAAATAATCTTCTGGGAACTTGATCCCCGCATCGATAATACAAATCTCATCGCGGTACTGAACACAGTACATATTTTTTCCGATTTCACCTAATCCGCCTAGAGCGAAAACAGCCACATCATTCGGCTTAATCGGCGAACTTTTTTTGCGTTGACTCATAAGACACGCCCTTTCCTATAATAATTCATTACAATTCAAAAAAAACAATCCATTTTACACTCGTTTATAATTCCTCAAAACGTTTCTGGTCCTTAACATATTCTGGACATCATGCTAACATTATAACATGAGTTTCAAAAAAGGTCGAAAAAATATTTATAAAAATAAATTCTATTAAAGTCCATAACCAACATCTTTTATTATACCATTACATCGAGGGAATATAACAGATTAGGACTTGAATTTATGTAATAAATTTACTATGATGAATGAAATAACAAAAAAATTAGACATAATAAGATAAAGGAAGTGAAAGTGATGGAAAAAAGCTTAATTTTATTTGATATAGATGGCACGATTCTTAAGAGCGAAACGAATCAAATACCGAGTAGCACCATTCTAGCTATTCAAAAACTTCAACAAGCCGGACATGATCTCGGTATCGCAACAGGCCGTGCCTTATTCTTAGTGGATGAGCGCCTTAAACAACTCCCATTCAATACCTTTGTGACAGCAAATGGGCAACATATTACACATAAAGGCGAAGTCATCTATGAAAATGCCATTCCTACAAACGTCATCGACGAATTCATCGAAGATGCCAAAAACCTAAACCAAGTCATTGGACTATTAACCGCTAATCGCGCTACTGTCACTGGAAATAACGAAATCGTTCAAGAATCCTTCAAGCGCGTTTCAATCGACTTCCCAGAAATCTTACCTAACCTACATAAAGAAGAACCGATTTTACAAGCGTGGTATTTCTGTGAAGACTTTGCACAGTTGCCAAAAAAATACAAAGAACATCTACGCTTTATTCCTTGGCTAAACTTTGGAGCTGACATTGTACCAGTGAATGGTTCAAAAGCCGAAGGAATTAAAGCTTTAATCGAATATATGGAACAAAAACCGGAAAAAGTAATCGCCTTTGGAGATGGATATAATGACATCGAAATGCTACAACTAGCCGACATTGGCGTGGCCATGGGGAATGCCTCAGACGAAGTCAAATCATACGCTGATTTCATCACAAAATCAATTGATGAAGATGGCATCTACTATGCCTGTGAACAACTGGGATTATTTTAAAAGAGGGGAGTGGGCTAGATGCCAAATACACAGCCAAATCCATTAGCATACATCGAACAACTACTCGATGACAAACAATTTCAAGAAGCTGAAAGCCTTCTGCTAGAACAACTAGAACGAAAACAAAACCTAGCGGCCGTCTATAATGCCCTTGGTATCATTGCCATTGAACATTATCAAGATTATAAACTAGCTGAGCAAAACTATCGTTTAGCTCTTGATTATAACGATACATCAGCAACCATTCATTTTAATCTGGCCATCCTTTATGACCAATTTCTAAACAACCCACATCAGGCACTCAAGCATTATCAAAAAGCTATCGAATATGATGATCATTATATCGATGCCTATCTAAATCTAGTGGAACTTTGCATTGATCTTGAAGAAAACGTCGAACTTGCTTACGAATACTCTAAAAAAGTAGAGAGCCTCGACTCAACCAATGCCAGAAACTTAAATAACATCGGATGCATCCTCATTAAGTACAAAAACGACCCAGAACGTGCGGTTGATTACTTTGAAAAAGCAGTGACCTTTGCCAAAAATAAAACAACTTCACTTGCTAATCTAGCTGATGCCTATGTCAAAATTGAATGCTATGATGCCGCGCGAGAAGCCTACGAAGAAGTTCTCAAACTCGACCCAGAAAATGCTCTCGTTTGCCACAACTTTGCCTACATCTTGCGTCATCACTTCCAAGAATATGACGCGGCCATCAAATACTACGAACGTGCCATCGAACTTGACCCCAAAGCTCTCATCTCCTACCAAGGACTTCGAGGACTTTACTCCCTCGATCTTCACGAACCTAAAAAAGGAGTCGAGGTTCTCGTCAAAGCCTTACAATACTTTGACAACGATGAAAGCCTAACATTAGAAATCGCCAATATCTACGACTTCGAATTAGACGATTATGAATCAGCGATCACTTATTATAAAAAAGTCCTTGAGATTAATCCTAATAATCTCTTAGCACTTAACGCTTTATCGTACCTAAATGTTGAAATCCTCAAAAACTACGATGCAGCCCTAGAATATTACCTCAAAATCCTAGAAATCGATGATCAGACACCAAGTACCTATGTTAACATCGGTCATCTGTATTTTTACCATCTATCAAACTTCAAAGAGGCGCTTGAATATTACAATAAAGCTCACCAACTCATCAAATCTCGTCAGTTACCAGTCAAATATGCTGGTGAACTTTATTTTAATATGGGAGCCTTACATGAAAACTACCTAAATGATGAACATCATGCTATTCAATTTTATGAAAGAGCCGTATCGATGGGACGAGATCCAAAAGCTGAGAAAAAACTCATCTCCTTTTATGCCAAAACAAAAGAAAAAGTACATTAAAAAAAGACCGATTTCGGTCTTTTTTTAGAATTCTAATGGTTTAGCATTCGCAATCGGTGCTAAAGGCTGTTTTGGATCAATATGATCGATGAATAAGTGACCATTTAAGTGATCAATTTCATGTTGGAACACAATTGAAACATAGTCACGTAAACGGAATTTGATCTTTTCACCTTTTAAATTATATCCCTCAACCGTAATACGACGGTAACGAGGAACGAAGCCTTCGACTTCACGATCAACTGATAAACACCCTTCACCCATAGGTAAATAAGTGATTTCCTCAGAGTAACTCACAATCTTTGGATTTGCTAAGGCAAGAGAATAAAGTTTTCCTTTTTCATCTTCAGTATGAACAGCAATAATACGTTTATCTAAATTTAACTGAGGAGCCGCAAGTCCAACACTTTCACGCAATTGATACTTCTTAGCAACCTCAGGTGTTTGACTATTAATAATGAATTGTAACATATCTTTCATTAACTGAACATCTTCTTTGCTTAATGGAATCGCGACCTCACTAGCTACCTTAGACAACGTTGGATGTCCCTCGCGAATAATGTCTTTCATCGTGATCATTAAAAACCCTCCATTCTAACTAAACCATATTATATCAAACAAATACAAATTTGGCTAATAGGACAAAAAGGTAATTTTTAAAACTCGATTCAATTGATGACGGAAACAGACGAAATCCTCACATCAGAGAGAGTTGATAATAAAAAAGATGCTATTTGCAAGCAAATAACATCTCTTCTTACACGATTATCTTAAGCCTGGTAATATTTTAATAACTGTACTTATCTAAAGCAGCAGCATCCGATGATAACAAGTAAGATAAATAATACTAATAAGAAAGCAAATCCATTTCCACAACTTTCACCACACATCACTAATCCCTCCTTAGATTCATGACTTAATATATATTACGCTTTTTTACCATTTTGGTTATTAATTTTTTAAATTTAGAAGCTAAAGATTCAACTTTAGCTTTCTATATTATATAGTCGCTATTTAGTGACTAACATCCAAAGCATCCCCCGCCGCAACCATTGCCGCATCCAAAGCAACCGCAACCACAGACAATAATTAGGATAAATAAGACAAGAATGAATGCACATAAGCATCCCCCAAATCCGCAACCACAACCACCACCATAGCCTCCTGCAACAGGTACTACAGGCATACATGGTTGAGGATAGCCGTATCCTGCGCCATTGTAATACATCATGATTTCCTCCTTTTTCTATCAGGCTCAGTATATAATACGCAAAAAATAATAAAGTGTTATTGTAAACAAGCCCATCGCTAGAAAAAATACATAAAAAAACGGCTCAATTTGAGCCGTCTAAATATCGACTGTTTTTATTAGCAGTCACAATCGTTTGAGCATCCTCCGCCAAACCCGAATCCGCCACATCCACAGATAATTGCTAATAAGATGAATAAGACAAGGATAAATGCAAATCCTCCGCAACCACAACCAGCACCGAATCCAGCATTAGCATTATAAGCAGGTACACATGGTGTACAGTAGTTATTATATCCATAATTATACATTTTATATTCCCCTTTCATTCTTGAACCTCAATATATATTACGTTAAAGTGCCTGAATGGTTAATGAATTGATGAAAAAAATAAAATTATTTTAGAAAGGAAAAAAGAGATCTTCTAATGAAGATCCCTTCAAATAAATTTGCTACTTTAATTAACAACCGCAAGAGTTGTTTCCACCAAATCCAAATCCACCACAGCTACAAATAATAGCTAATAAGATGAATAAAACAAGAATGAATGTGAAACCACCGCAACCACTACTTTGTTGAACACAAGGTGTATAGCAATTATACCCATAATTATATCCATAATTATACATTTTATATTCCCCTTTCATACTTGAAGCTCAATATATAGTACGTTAAAAGGTCTGAATGGTTAATGAATCGATGCTAAAAAATAAAATTATTTTATAAACGAAAAAAGAGACCTTCTCAAGAAGATCTCTTTAAAATTAGCTTGCTACTTTAATTAACAACCGCAAGAGTTGTTTCCACCAAATCCAAATCCACCACAGCTACAAATAATAGCTAATAAGATGAATAAAACAAGAATGAATGCGAAACCACCGCAACCACTACTTTGTTGAACACAAGGTGTATAGCAATTATATCCATAATTATACATTATTATTTCCTCCTTCAGTTTGAAACTTCAATATATCATATGTAGTTTAAGAAGAATAGTTAATCGTTTTTCTTCTTATTTATGAATCAGTTTACAAGGGATTTTCAATTAGCAGTCACATCCAAAACCGCTATTATTTCCACCACCGAAGCCATGACTACATCCGATGATTACTAATAAAATAAATAAGACGAGAATAAGAGCGAAGTTATTACTACATCCACTACCAGTACTGTAAACCGGCATAGGATAAGCAACGGGTGCATACCCACCATAACCGTATCCACTTGCATAACCACCATAACTATAGTTGTTTCCTGTTCCGTAATTGTACATCATTTATCCCTCCTTCATTCCTGATTACACTGTATTATACGTAAAATGACGAACTTGGTTCATGCAAAGGGATAGATAAAATTATAAATATCCTAAAACTATCAGTTTGGTTTACCTATTAAAACATGGTAAAATAGTAATACATTGAATTTTTTTCTATATTATAGAGGAGAGCTAATATGAAGTTTAAAGGTAAAGTTAAGAAACAGAAAAAGAAGTTTACTTTCAAACCCATGATAGAGCGGGCACAAAAGTTAGATAAAGTGGTTTTAATTCTTGTGTTTGCCTTATTTGGAATTGGATTACTGATGATATATAGCATAACGAGTATTTCAATTTATAATGGAGCAGCGGATGATACATTGTTTTTTGTTAAAAAAACAGTAGTAAGTGGAGTTATTGGGATTGTTGGAATGATATTCTTAGCCTTAATCCCGTATAATGTATTGAAATTTTTTGCTTTTTTAGCAACAGTACTTTGTCCTCCGATTTTAATCTTTACTTTGATATTTGGTAAAGGTTCAGGAGCTTCCAATGTAAGAAGTTGGATTAAAATTGGTCCTTTATCCATTCAACCAGCTGAGTTTGTCAAATTAGGTGTCATATTGGCTCTAGCATGGTTTATTACATACAGTATCAAACAAAATAAATATCATCTAAGGTCTTTTAAGAATATCGGAACGATAGAAAATTTCCAAGGATTTTTAGTTAATGGTATAAAGTATTTATCAAATAGTTTTTTAAGGGTATTACTTTATTTAGGATTTTGTACAGGCTTAGTTTTAATCCAGCCAGACTTAGGTTCAGCTCTGATTATCTTTGGAATTGGTGTCATTATATTTATGTGTAGTGGAATTGATTTTAAAGTCATTATGACACTTATTGGGATGGCTTTATTAATTATTATTCCATTAATTCTAAGTTTAAAGGATTATCAGATGGATCGATTTTATATTTGGTGGGATCCATTTAATCATGATAATGGACTTCAAAATGTCATGGGGTACACGGCCATTGCACTTGGAGGATTGTTTGGAGTAGGGATTGGTAATAGTACACAAAAATATGGTTATGTAATCGAGCCCCATACCGATATGATCAGTACGATTTTAATTGAAGAGTTGGGAGTTGTTACAATTTTATTAATCATGGTGGCGTATTTAGTCATTGTAGCTCGCTGTTTCTTAACCGCGTTTAAATGTAAGGATTTATTTGGTTCTTTAGTTTGTATCGGTGTCGGTGCCATGTTTTTATTACAGCCGGTTATTAATTTAGGGGGAGCTAGTGGAACCATTCCACTAACCGGGGTGACGCTTCCGTTTATTAGTTATGGAGGAACTAGTTTAATGGTATTGTTCTTCACTATCGGTGTTTATCTAAATGTTAGAATTGAAATGCTCTCAAAATTGAAAACTGAGCAAAGTAATGCAACCGTTACCGAATTATTAAAAACAAATATTATTCCCTTTAAATAGTCTAAGTCTCAGTCACATACTGAGACTTTTTTTCATATAATAGAAAAGATAAAGGCGATTGTTCATATAAATTAGGAAAATTAGTCACCAATGGGGTGGACATTGCCTATAATATAGTGACTAATTGTAGCGAGGTGAGAGAAAGTGGACAGTCAATTAGATGAATTTAAAAGCTTCGTACGTAAATATCCTGGATTAAAAAATGATGTTCGAAGTGGAAAAGCAACATGGCAGTCAATCTATGAGGAATGGTACTTGTATGGAGAAGATGATAGCCAATGGGAAAAATACAAAGAAGTTACACAAGAAAGTAATCAAAGCGCGCCAGCTACGGATAAGACAAAAAGTGAAACGAAATCAACAACTACATCTAATAGTAGCTCTGCAACACTATCGGGGACAGAAATGATGGCTCAAGCATTTCAGTATCTTCAAAAAATGGATATGAATAAAGTTCAACAAACCATGACGACCGTACAGAAATTTATTCAACTTTTCCAAACGATGCAAGGTGGTAAGGGAGCCGGTACGGCTGCAGGATTAGGAGCAGCAGCTAGTCAAAAACAATCATTCCCTGGTTTATTCTCAAAATTTGATGATTAGGTGATGGAATATGGACGTAATGTACCAAATTGTTAATAATATTGAACAAAGAGACTATATTAGAATGTATCCATTCTGGTATAAAGAATTAAACAGAAATCCTGAAAGATATCAAGACTTTGTGAACGAAATTGAAACGTTAAAAAAACAAGCAACGCCTTCGCGTTTACAAAAATTTGAACAACAACTTAACTTTGCACAACTGATGTTGAAGATGTTCTCTAGTAAGTAAAATGATTAGTCATCTGAATTTGGTTATGATATAATTAGGAAGGTGATGAAAAATGTTAAATACTAGTGAATATCTTGAATTATCTGAACTGTTAGTGGAAGAAATTATCTCACTACCAGTAAGTAAAAGATATAAAGAACTACAACATGAAATAGATAAAAGCCCTGAAATTAAAACTTTAGTTTCAAAATTTGAAAAAGCAAAATCGGCATATGAAGATGTTCAACGCTATGGTTCTAAACATCATCCTGATTATAAAGAGGTTACACAACAACTCATAGATGCTAAATCAAGTTTATTTCAACATACAGTCATAAAGGAATTTAAAAATTGTGAAAAAGAAATCCAAGAGATTTTAAATCAGATCGCTGTATATATGGAAAATTCGATTAAAGTAGACTACCCTAAAAAAGGTTCTTCTTGTGGATGTAGTGGTGGGAGTTGTTCACATTAATACTTTTAGGAGGAGAAATCATTGGATCAAAGACGCATTCAGATTATTGTTTATACGAAAAAGTCGAGTGTTCAACAAAAGATGTCTCAGTTTGGACATGTTGTCTATATCTCTAAAAAAATGAACTATGTTTGTCTTTATGTTAATGAATCACAAAAAGATAATATTGTCAGTAAAATCAAAAACCTTCACGGAGTACAAAAAGTAGAAGTAGGACCTGAGGGATTAGATGCAATAAAATAAAATTAAAGTGTTAAGTAAAAATGCTTGACACTTTTTTTTGTTCTTGCTATAATTTGAATTGTCGTGTTAAGGAAAAATACTTAACAGTATAATTTTGAAAATAATTGGAGGAATATATAATGGTAAAATTACGTTTAACTCGTATGGGTTCTAAGAAAAAACCTTTCTACCGTATCGTAGCATCTACATCAACTAGTCCACGTGACGGACGTTTCATCGAAGTAATCGGAACTTACAATCCAGTTGCTCAACCAGCTATCGTTTCAATCGATGAAGAATTAGCAATGAAATGGTTACGTAACGGAGCTCAACCAACTGATACAGTTCGTGCTTTATTCTCAGCTGAAGGAATCTTAACAAAATTCCACAACGAAAAATACGCTAAATAATTATGGAAGCATCGGTGAACTATATTTCATTAATTGAAAATTTGATTCGCCCGCTCATTCAACATCAAGAAGATCTACGTATAAAAGAGTTTCCTAGTGAAGATGAATACATTCTCTTTCAAGTTATGGTTAATAAGGAAGATATAGGACGTGTTATCGGTAAACAAGGTAAAACAGCAAATGCGATTCGCACAATTGCATATGCAGCGGGATCAAAGAATAGAAAAAAAATAAGAATTAATATCGATTCTTATTGATGATAAAGGTATGTCACTAGGCATGCCTTTTTTATTTTTTTAACAATGGATTAATTTGAAAAGCTCCCACACCTAAAATAAAGGTTTGCTATATATATTGAGTGAAAGGGAGGAATGGAAATGAAAAAAATATGTCAGGGTTTGAAATTTCGAAAGCAAATGTGTATGAAATATTAGGATTAATGTTAATCATAGAATTGATTAAGTGATTAGATAAGATTAATTTTTTGAGTACAATACATGTGAAGAAGTAAATAAATTGGTTGAACACTAGATTGATTTTATCGATGAAACTGAATTATTTAAAAACTATTAAAAGAATGTATAAATAGATAAAAACAGGGAAAACTAACTAGTGTAGTGCTAAAATAACATTAGTTAGAATTTTTTATTAAATAATGATTGACGTAGTTCGACAAGTAGTGTATTATAAGTGAGTACCAAATAACACGGTAAGCAACAAAAGTAAATAAGCGCCCATAGCTCAATTGGATAGAGCGTTTGACTACGGATCAAAAGGTTAGGGGTTCGACTCCTCTTGGGCGCGCCATAAAAAAACTTCAAAAAAGTGTTTGACAGAAAGAGTTAAACATGATAAGATAATCAAGTCGCTGAAACAAGTGACAAAGAAGTTCTTTGAAAACTAAACAGAACGTCAACAAACATTAC
>NZ_JAGAVR010000003.1:0-2942 GCF_017941855.1 Turicibacter sp.
CAATTGTTCGATTACGAAAATGATTGATAATTCATTACCGATGGTATATCATAATGTTGGTGTAATCTTAGACTAAGAAGTAATCTCGCATTACTTCTTTTTTTTATTTCCAAATCTTATTCTTAATGGATTGATCAATCGGTCAGTCCTTTTTTATTTACTTACTCTGGATTAGAAAAAAATAAAATCATCTCCTTTCTATAATGTGAGGAAAAATACTATTATAATTATTTTGCCCAACCCCCGACCTTTTATCCGTTTCAGTGTTCCTTTTGTTATCTCACAAAGTTAACTTATAAATAACTTGGTTAACCTAAAGATAACTTATAGATAAAAGGGGTTTACAACTATAATAATGCACGCTATTATATAGTTAAGGAAGAAATCGATTAGAAATTAAATTAGATTAGAAAGGATGTTATTTTTATGGAAGAAAACAAAAAGAAAGAAGCTACTAAACAAATTCAAAAAAACTTTAAGTTCAGTACTGAAGAAGAAAAGAATGAGTTAACGACTTTGTTAGCCAATATGGAGTTGGCAGGAAGTACAGATGGAGCTAAAATTTTAAATTTAGTGAAATCATTAATGAGTACAGCAGAATATAAAGAGGTAATCGAAGGAGCTGATGAATCACTAAATGCGATTTACAAAGCTGGTTTAACTGAGTTGGAAATCTTAACGGATTCAATTCGCGATCGTTATCGCATATTAATGAACACTTCAAATGAAGCTTTCAAGAAAAGTGAAGCGAAGAATGAAAAATACTTTGGTAAAAAAATCGAGAATTTAGAGAAGTTAATTGAGAAAAAAGAAGATGATGAGTTGAAATTAAAGGCTGAAATTGAGTCTTTAAACAAGTTGTTAAGCGATAAGCGACGAATTGCTGGTGAAGCAGTAGAACGTGCTGACGAATTAGAGAAACAACTTTTAGATAAAGATAAAATCATTGAAGATTTACGTTCTCAAATCTCACAAAAAGATTCAGAAGTTAAAGAAGTTAAAGCAGAGAAAGAACAATTAATCATCGAAAGCAAAGAAGAACGTGAAGATTTAAAGAAATCGATTGTTGATTTAAATAAGTCTCAACAAGAAAACTTGAAAAAAGTTGATGAATTGAGAGATGAAAATGACAAACTTAAAGCAAGTTACGCAGGAGTTAATCAAGTTAATAGCGAGTTAACGTTAAAATTAAGTCAAAAAGAGATGGAAATCGAATTCTCTATTAAAGAGAAAGCACGATTAGAAAGTGATTTAGCTCGTATTCAAGGCGATTTAACTCGCATTCGAGCTGAAAAAGATGAAGCAAATGCTAAAGTTGAGCAAAGTTTAATCGCTACTCGTCAGTTAGAAGAAGAACTACGAAATCAGATGATGAAAGTTATGAGTGATTTAGCGACTCAATCTACCCCTACCCCTGTTTTAGAGGAAGATGGAGGGAAAGATAGTCAGAATACAACGACAACTAAGCCGAAACCAACTGTTCAAAAGACAACTTTTCAAGTAGTCGATTCAAAAGGTAAAAAACTTTTCGAAGGGAATTTAAGTGGATTAGTGAAGTACGTTAATACCGTTCAATCTGAAAAAGTAACGACTAAAACAGATGTTAATGTAATTGAAGATTTACTAAGCCCATGTGTTCTTAAAGTAATTAAAAAATAAAAGATAGCCCTAATAGGGGCTATCCTTATTAATTAAAGATGGAGAGATGTTTTATGAATTGTGGTTCTTTGGAACTTTTGTTGGATGGTATAGGGTTATCTTATAAATATTTTTATAAAGATTATCATCAAAAAACGGAAATTAGTAAGGTTTGTATTAGTGGTTTGGTTGATATTGAGGCAAGCGAAATTGAGTTAATCTTGAATGATATCGACTTTTTAAGAGAAACTATTTACAATAAATTCGAAAGATTTTTGAGTTTTAAGGAAAGAATTGAGCAAATCGAAAAACTCTGGGAACGTGATAGAGTTGTTGTTTTTGATAGTTTGAAACTTTCGTATTCTCAATGTTTGAAAGATGATTTCAATTTAAAAAAAGTTTATTTAAAATCATCTTCTAAGACTGTTTTTTGCACTCCGTTAACGGGTCGTTTTGTAATTGGTTATGCCGATTTCATGTTTTTTGATCAATTGTTGGTTCCTTTAAATGATGTATTATCAAGTGAGGAGCTTGAAGAAGCAAAGAAAATCGTAAATTCAAAAGCAACTTGTTGGAATCATGAGAAAAAATTAATCGATTTTTCAACTTTATCAGAGCGAGAGGTTGCTTTAGTTTTAAATAACATCATCGGTGATAGTTTTTTCCACGATTATAGCGATGGTTGTTCATTCGAACGAACTTTAGATGTTTCTAATACTCGTAGTAATATTTATCATTTCAAGAGTAAAAAGAATAAAAAAACTTTTTACTCGATCTATTTTAGTTTTGAAGAACGATTAAGACCTATATTTATCAAATATCAGACTTCTTATGGGTCGTTTAACCATACTTTACGAAATAAAATAGCTTTAACATCTGAGGTTATCGAAATTATTTCAGAATTTAGATTTAGTCAAAATATTTACGGGGATTGGTGGGAATAGCATGGTATCAAGTGTTGTTATGAATGATTTGTTTGAGAAATTGCATTATTCGGATATCGAATTACTCGAAGATGGAACGGTTCAAGCGACTAATCCTCTTGGTGAGCAGCGAGTATTCGAAGTTAAGCGATTAGAGGGAGCTAAAAAGTCTTATTTTATCCATGCTAATCGACTTTCTTTTTTAGTAGTTGAACTGATGGATGATATCTACCCTATCGAATTCGAATTAGAAGTAGATGGATTTACGGTGAATTTTAGAGATTATTACTACCAATTAACAGACGAAGAAAAACAAAAGCTCACTGATCTTTACAAATAAAAGGTTTAGGGATGTAGATTATCATAAGAAAGGGGTTATTA
>NZ_JAGAVR010000025.1:0-25852 GCF_017941855.1 Turicibacter sp.
TCTTTTGTCCTCTTTCGACGACTTGATTATTTTAACATGTTCAACTTTATCTGTCAAACAATTTTTTGAAGTTTTTAAAATCTTTCGATTTCTTTTTTTGTCTTCTTTCGACGACTTGATTATTTTAACATGTTCAACTTTATCTGTCAAACACTTTTTGATTTTTTTTCAAAATCTTTCGATTTCTCTTTTGTCCTCTTTCGACGACTTGATTATTTTAACATGTTCAACTTTATCTGTCAAACACTTTTTTGAAGTTTTTAAAATCTTTCGATTTCTTTTGTTTGTCTTCTTTCGACGACTTGATTATTCTACCATGTTCAAGTTTTTTTTGTCAAACACTTTTTTATTTTTTAAAAAATTTCTTTTCATTTATTTTAGTGTCTTAAATATTTTATCACTTAGTACTATTTACGTTTTTGCATTACCAATTGTAATAGTGAGTATGATAAACAACAAATCACAATCTTTGTTATAGAATAAAGTTACACGTAAGCTTCTTAACACGGATCTCATTTATGAATTATCATCTCAAAATATTTATTCTTGATTTTGAAAACAATACTCAAAGAGATGATACATTAAAATAACAAAAACATTGAACATTCAGCACGAATATTTTGTTACTATCCAAAACTATTTAAATCTAACTCAGTTCTAGAATAAATTTGTTATATCAGATTAAACACATTATCTCATTAAAAACAATTCATACTTAGATTTACGATGAAATAATTTTCTTGGTTTCTTTAAAAGAAAAGGAAACCCGCAAAAACCTCAAAAAATATGTAGCTACTTTAATTCATTATCATTCAAAGGAGTCTTTCAGACACTGGAGACACAATCATTCCATTCGTGACAAAGTAAAGGTTATTGAATACATTTCTATATTATTAAAATAAAAAAGGAACCACAATAGTGGTTCCAAAGAAAAATTAACGTTTTGAGAACTGTGGAGCACGACGAGCTGCTTTAAGTCCGTATTTTTTACGTTCTTTAGCACGTGAGTCACGAGTTAATAAACCTACTGGTTTTAATGTTGGACGGTATTCAGCATCAACTTGTAATAAAGCACGAGCGATTCCTAAACGAATTGCTCCAGCTTGACCTGTTAATCCTCCACCTTGTACATTAACTAATACATCATATTGGTTAGCTGTTTCAGTTAATGATAATGGTTGCATGATATCTAAACGAGTTGCTGCAGAAGGAATATAATCTTCAAATTCGCGACCGTTGATAATTACTTTTCCAGTTCCAGGTACTAAACGTACACGAGCAACTGAACTTTTACGACGACCAGTTCCTAAGTATTGTACTGTCATATCTTGTTACCTCCCTCTTAATTATCCGCGAAGTTCGTAAACTTCTGGTTTTTGTGCTGCATGTGGATGTTCTGCTCCAGCATATACAAATAATTTTTTACCAGTTGCACGTCCTAAACGTCCTTTTGGTAACATACCTTTGATAGCTAATTCTAACATACGTTCTGGTTGAGTATCACGCATTTGTTGAGCTGTACGAACAGTTAATCCACCTTGATATCCTGAATGACGGTAGTAGCATTTGTCAGCTAATTTATTTCCTGTTAAATTGATTTTTTCAGCATTGATTACGATTACATAATCTCCACAGTCTACATGTGGTGTGAATGTTGGTTTATGTTTTCCACGTAAAAGTGTTGCTACTTCTGTAGATAAGCGCCCTAAAGTTTTATCTGCAGCATCAACAACGAACCATTTACGATCTACTTCATGAGATTTTTGCATAAATGTTGTACGCATAGTCCTGCCTCCTACTTCTTAACTTATAAATTATTTTTTTTAATCCAATGAAAATTCGCTGGGGCTCAAATTTTCTCTCGAAAATAAAGAAAATGTACCGTTAACTATTTTACCCCAAATAAACTCTTTTTTCAAGTATTTTTAGAAAAAAATATTCTATTTTTTCTCTTATTTTATGTTTTTTGAAACAACACTTTTATGGTATTTCAAAAGAAAAAATGAAAGAATATTTTCACTTTCTTCGTATTTGATTATAACATGGACGCTCTTATATATGAATCATCAAATTTTGGTTAGATTTCAGTATAAAAATGGATAGTAAGCGATTATGCCTACTATCCATTTTTATACTAAAACTATTTTAGTTAAAACATAAACTAATATAAATCCCGGAATGCCAAGAGTTCCCGTTATAAAAGAAGTAATATAATTTAAAGGAATCGATACATTAAAGTATACTCCGATTATATTAAAAAGATATAAGGCAAATACTCCAATTATGAATCTTTTAACTAACCATCCTACTGTCTTCATATTATTTTTGTTATTGAAATACTATCATTCCAATAACAAAACACCTCCCTTCCTAAAATCTATCATATGCAATTAAAAATGTTGATATAACTAAGTTTTATATTAGGAGGAAAGATTAAATTATTAAAATATCCCGCTTCTAAAATATACCCAAGCAATGGTTAAAGCTTAAATACGAAGCTATGATGAAATTCTAACGAATATTTTATACTAACATCAATGCTCTCCTTAGAGTAACACTAATGGTAATCCTAATTGTCAAGATTACGTACTCAATTCTTTCTGAAATTACAGTTAAAATGTTGTATTCATACTGGTTATAGAATGCCTTAGCTAAAACTAAGGTGATCAAGTACACCTAACATAATAATAAGAAAATAATTGTAATTAGCGCAATCTCAAAGGATAGGATTAGTTCACGATTGTACCATCGCTCAAATATTAAATTTTATAAAGTAAATTAGATAATAAATAACCTAATTCTATTTCGTAATATTCATTTTTCTTATATAAATTCATAAACTAAGCATCTTTTTAATTTCTCACAAAAAGTAAAAAAATATCACTTCATCTCTTAAATCTATAAAAAATAGCCATCGTTATATGATTTTACGATGGCTATTACATTATTAAAATAGTTCACGACGTCCTTCTAATGCACGAATTAAAGTAACTTCATCTGCATACTCGATTGAGCGCCCCATTTCAAGACCTCTTGCAATTCGCGTTACTTTAACATCTGTATTTTTTAATAACTTAGCAATGTATTGTGAAGTAGCATCCCCTTCAAGAGTTGCACTTAAAGCTAATATTAATTCTTTTACATTCTCATCTTTTAAACGTTCGATTAATGCCGGAATCCCGATATCTTCAGGTCCCATGCCATCAAGTGGAGACAGTACTCCATTTAATACATGGTATAACCCTTTAAACCCACGCATGCGTTCTATAGCGATCACATCTTTCGGATCTTGTACAACCGCAATCAATGAACGATCACGATGTGAATCTGAACAGATTGAACATGGGTCAGTATCTGTAATATGCCCACAAATTGGGCATTTAAATAACTGACGTTTGCTATCGATTAAAGCTTTAGCAAATGTTGTTACATCATCCTCTTTCATAGAACTTATAACATAAAAAGCAAGACGTTCCGCAGTTTTATTTCCTATACCTGGAAGTTTACTTAAGCTTTCAATTAATTTTGTAATAGGTTGTGGATATTGCATAATATCTCCTTAGAATAATCCAGGAATATTCATTCCTTTTGTGAATTGTCCCATTGTTGATTCAGTTTTTTCATCAACTTGGCGGAATGCATCATTTAATGCTAATAAAATAACATCTTCTAACATTTCTACATCTTCTGGGTCAACAACTGATGGATTAATGTTTACTTTGTTAATTTCTTTTGTACCTTTAACCTCAATTGTTACCATTCCACCTGCAGCAGAACCTGTGAATACTGATTCTTCAATATCCTTTTGTGCTTTTAACATATCTTTTTGCATTTTTTGAATTTTTTTCATCATCATTGGATTCATAATCATCACTACTCCTACTCGTCTATTATATTCACTAAGTCAGCCCCATATAAATTGACAATATTATCAATAAAATCATCTTTCTTAGACTGAACTTCCTCATTATAATTTATCACATTTTTAATATCCTGACTATATTGTTTTAGTCTAGGTTCAATACCTTGTTTCTTTTGTTCTAAATAACTTTGTCTTTGTTCAAGCCAAAAAGACTCTGGCATGACATTAAAAGCATACGGACGACCAAATAGATAAGCCACAATTTGTTCAGCAATTTTTTTATTATCTTCTCTTAGTAATCGTCTACATCCCGGTTCATGTTTGTAAGTTAAAATAAATCCTTCATCTGAAGCTGCGACAACACTACCATCTTGTAATAAGACAATAACATCTTTGTACTCAGGCATTTTAATGGGATTTAACTGGGACCATTTTTCTAAGACATTATCTCTTGCTTGTTTACTTGCATGAGATAAAACTTGTTCAATGGTTAACATTTCTGGTGTGATATGTTCAGGTAAGATAATATGGTCTTCTGTGGCTGGAAGTTTGAAATCTGATACTTTAGTGTCTTCTTGAAATAAATTCATTTTAAATTGAGAATCATCTTGGTTAATGATTTTTGTATGATTAGATGCAACTGTAGTTGGTATACTCTCAACTTTTTTAACTAATCTTTTTAATACCTCAATTTCTTTTTTCAAATCATTGATTTCTATCTCATAGTCTGCCTTATTCCCTGTCATTTCTGAGTCAGTTTCAGTTAAACTTAATAGCCCAACTTCGAGCATTAATTCAGGATGATTCGCAAATCTCATTTCATTCTGTAATTTATTTAATTTAAATAAATATTGTACAATTTGTGCAGAACGTAATTCTTCCGTTAATGGGATAAATAGTTCGTCAGAGATTAGTAAATTAGAGATGTTAGAAGAATTTCCTATTTTTTGATACATCAATAAATCTCTATAAACATTAATTAATCCATCTATAATACGGATTGCTTCTTTTCCTTGGTCAATCATCTCCTGGATTAAATCAATGATTGTTGAAAAATCTAAATCCTTTATTCCTCTAATAATTTGTAACAACTGATGATTTGCAATTGTTCCACTTAAAGCATGAACATCATCGATGAGAATCTTATCGTACGAATATGAAATAACCTGATCAAGTAAACTTAAGGCATCACGCATTCCACCTTCAGCTAATTCAGCAACTAATTGAACAGCATCTTCTTCAAACTCAATGTTTTGACTAGTTAAAATTTCTGATAAATGTTGTGTGATTTCTTTAGTAGAAATCTGTTTAAAATCAAAGCGTTGACAACGAGAAATAATAGTAGGTGGGATTTTATGTGGCTCTGTTGTAGCTAAAATAAAAATAACATGTTTAGGGGGTTCTTCTAACGTTTTTAAAAGTGCATTAAAAGCCCCTGTGGATAACATGTGCACCTCATCGATGATATATACTTTATATCGCCCCATTGTCGGTGCATATTTAACTTTATCTCTAATTTCACGGATTTCATCTACACCATTATTACTAGCTGCATCAATTTCAAATACATCTGAATTAGAGCCGTTTGTAATGGTTGTACAATTAACACACTCATTACAAGGTTCATCGGTTGGATAATTCACACAGTTTACAGCTTTTGCGATAATTTTAGCAATTGATGTCTTTCCGGTTCCGCGTGGTCCACAAAATAAATACGCATGTGATAAACGTTCATGTTTAAGTGCATTTTGAATCGTTCTAACGATATGAACTTGTCCCACTACATCGCTAAATTTTTGGGGACGATGAGCACGATATAATGCATTGTATGACATAAAAGATTTCCTACTCTCTAGTTTCAAAGTTAATTTGATTATAACATAAAAACTTTAGATAGATTTATTGGTTTTCACATTTATTTTCATTTTATAATCATTTTTAAATCAATTGATTAATATTCCAAATTGTGTAAAATATTATAAATAGACATTAAACTGAGCTAAAGGTTTAAAAACAATCAGATTTTAAATTTTACTATGAGGGATAAGATATGATGGAGAAAAAAACTAATTTGATGACTGAGGGAGTTATTTGGAAGCAACTTTTATTATTTTCGATTCCCTTATTAGTCGGGAACCTATTTCAACAGCTCTATAATACAGTTGATTCAATTATTGTCGGAAACTATGTCGGAAGCCAAGCTCTGGCAGCAGTTGGGGCAAGTACCCCAATTATTAATTTATTAGTGGGATTTTTTATGGGAATTGCAACAGGTGCTGGAATTATTATTTCCCAATTTTACGGAGCGAAAGATGAGAAGCGTTTAAGAGAATCTGTTCATACGGCGCTAGCACTTAGCATTTTAGCCGGTATTTTTTTAACGGTTGTGGGGATGATGTTTTCTCCATGGATTTTAAGAATTATGGGAACACCTGATGAGGTGTTGCAAGATTCGGTGTTGTATTTGAGGTTGTATTTTGTTGGGAGTTTGTTTTTGCTTGTTTATAATATGGGCGCTGGAATTTTGAGGGCAGTTGGAGATTCGAGGCGACCTTTATATTATTTATGTATTTCATCTGTAATAAACATTGTACTTGATTTATTATTTGTAGTTGGATTCAAGATGGGAGTTGCAGGCGTAGCTCTGGCAACGTTACTTGCTCAAGGTGTTTCGGCTATTTTACTAGCGATTCATCTGATAAAGACGTCTGAGAGCTATCGTCTTGTTATTAAAGAAATCCGTGTTCATAAGCTTGTATTTCAGGAGATTGTGATGGTTGGAATTCCAACAGGCTTGCAGTCAGTTATTGTTTCATTATCTAATGCCATTGTCCAAAGTAGTATTAATGGTTTCGGAGCGGCGGCTATTGCGGGATGTAGCGCCTATATCAAATTAGATGGTTTTATGATTTTGCCAATTATGAGTTTTGGGATGGCGTCTACTACCTTTATTGGTCAAAATTTAGGGGCACGTCAGTATGATCGTATGAAACAAGGGTTGAAGACAACATTGTGGATGACTTCGATTTACACAATCATTGTATCTTTATTAATGTATGCATTTGGTAGTGAGGCACTAAAAATCTTCTCTCAAGAACCTGATGTTCTCAAATATGGGCGTAGTATGTTACAGTGTCTGATTCCCGCGTACATCATGTTAGCAGTTATGCAGTCGTTAGTTGGATCGGTGCGTGGAGCTGGGAAAACAATGATTACTATGATGATTTCGATTGTTAGTTTATGTGTGGTAAGGGTTTTATGGATTATGGGTGTTTTGGCATTTAATCCGAGTATTGAAGGGGTGTTTCTTGGATATCCTATTTCTTGGACGATAGGCGCTATTTTGATGATTATTTATACGGTAAAAGGAAAATGGATACCTCTTGATTAGAGATATCCATTTTTTCTATTGACTTGGAGTTAACTCCAAGGGGTATGTTAGTATGGAGGGAGGGATTTTGATGAGGGTTTTAATTTTATCGGGTAGTCCAAGAAGACATGGAAATTCAGATTTGTTATGTGATGAGTTTATGCGGGGAGCAATTGATGCTGGACATGAGGTTTTGAAGGTTTTTTTAAGAGATAAGCAGATTAATTATTGTATGGCTTGCGATGGTTGTCGAGGAAATGGTGGACGTTGTGTGATTAAAGATGACATGGCGGATATTTTGACTCAGATGATTTTGTCTGATGTGATTGTGATGGCTTCTCCTGTTTATTTTTATTCGATGGATGCCCAGATGAAGACATTGATTGATCGAACAGTAGCTAAATATATTAAGATTATTGATAAAGATTTCTATTTTATTGTGACGGCTGCTGATAGTAACCCACAAGCATTAAAACCGACAGTTGAAGGGTTCCGAGGTTTTATAGACTGCTTAGAGGGAGCTAAGGAAAAAGGTGTTCTTTATGGGACTGGGGTTTGGCAAAAAGGCGATGCTTTAAAAACTGATTTGATGATACAAGCTTACGAAATGGGAAAAAGTTTATAAGATAGCATATATTTCATTAGATAATAACTATTAATAAGGACTTTTATTGGAGGATTTAGCAATGAATATTAAAGAGGTTAGCGAGCGACTTGGGTTATCGGCGGATACGCTACGTTATTATGAACGGATTGGGTTGATTCCTCCAGTACAACGAAATAAGAATGGGATTAGAAATTATTCTGAAGATGATTGTACATGGATTGAATTTATTAAGTGTATGCGTGCTTCTGGGCTGCCTATTGAGGTTTTAATTGAGTATGTGACATTATTCCAACAAGGTGAGGAAACAAGCTCTGCCCGCAAGGAAATACTAATTGAGCAGCGCGATGTATTACTTGAGAAGATTGCAGAGTTACAAAAGACAGTTACACGATTAAATGGCAAGATTGAATTTTATGAGCAACATGTGATTCCAAGAGAAGAATCGTTTAGAAGAAAAAAATAAAAGCTCCCGGTTGGGAGCTTTTTAATTTAAGTGATAACGGCGACCTTTTAATGCGTATAATACTTCTTCTGCAATATTTGTGACGTGGTCCCCTGCACGTTCGATATACTTATTAATTAGAATAGCATAAGCTGTTCCGAATACTTTGCCATCAACAACTTGGATATGTGTAATTAAAGAAGCTAATAGTTCTTGATAGATTTCATCTACTTGTTTATCCATATCAGCTGCTTCTTTAACTTTTGTTTTATCTTCTGTTCTTAATCCTTCGATGACAAGTTTTAACATATTAATTACAATTTCTAACATTTTTACTAACTTATCTACATTTTTCTGATAATGCTCAATTGATTCATTCTGTTTAATTAAGATGATGTATTCAGCTAGGTTTTTCGTATAGTCTGCAATACGTTCATACTCATTGGCTAATCGCATAATCATTAAGATTTTACGTAAATCACTAGCGACTGGTTGTTGACGAACAATTAAAATTGTTGCTTCTTCTTGAATTTCTTCTTGTAAGTCATCAATGTTTTGGTCGCTTTTTATAATTTGTAAAGCAATTTCAACATCTAATGTTTTTAAAGCATTTAATGTGTTTTGGTATGCTTCTACTGTTAGTGATGAAAGTTTGCTAATTTCACCAAGTAGAGCATCATAATCTGATTCTAACTTTGTTTTTTTCATTCCATGTCACCCTCTTTTTTATCCGAAACGTCCTGTAATATAGTCTTCAGTACGCTTGTCTTTTGGATTTGTAAAGATTTTATCTGTATCATCAAACTCAATTAGTTCTCCCATTAGGAAGAAAGCAGTTTTATCAGAGATACGAGCCGCTTGTTGCATTGAGTGTGTTACGATAACGATTGTATATTTCTCTTTTAGTTCTTCCATTAATTCTTCAACTTTTTGAGTTGCAATTGGATCAAGTGCTGATGTTGGTTCGTCCATCAGAATAACTTCTGGTTCCATTGCAATGGCACGAGCAATACATAAACGTTGTTGTTGTCCACCTGATAATCCTAATGCTGATTTATTTAAACGATCTTTTACTTCATCCCATAATGCAGCACCACGTAATGATTTTTCAACAATTTCTTCTAATTTCTTTTTATCTTTAATCCCTTGGCAGCGTGGTCCGTAAGCAATGTTATCAAAAATACTCATTGGAAATGGATTTGGTTTTTGGAATACCATTCCAACGCGTGTTCTTAATTTCATCACATCGATATCAGAATAGATATCCTCCCCGTCTAATTTTACAGATCCAGTAATTTTAACTGTTTCAATTAAGTCATTCATACGATTTAAGGTACGTAAAAACGTTGACTTTCCACACCCTGAAGGTCCAATAAATGCAGTTACTTTACGTTCTGGAATTTCGATATTGATATGATGGAGAGCCTGGAAGCTTCCATAAAATAAGTTTAAATCATTAACCTGAAATTTGTTTGACATCTTCGTCACTCTCCTAGTAATTTGCCTTACTGAATTTTCTTGAAATTAGTCGTGAAACTAAATTTAATGTGAATACGATCACTAAAATGACAATTCCAATTGCAGCCGCCATCTGAATATTACCTGATTCTTTTACTTCCACATAAGCACGGACTGTTAATGAAGTTCCTGTTTCAAATAATGATAATGTCCCACTGCTTGGATTAACCGGTAATTTTGCAAATGTTCCAATTGTAAATAATAAGGCTGCTGATTCCCCGATTGTACGTCCGATTGATAAGATAACTCCGACCAAGATACCAGGAATAGCACTTGGTAATACAACTTTTGATAGTGTTTGAATTTTGTTAGCTCCAAGTCCATAGGAAGCTTCACGGTAACTCATCGGCACTGATTTTAAAGCCTCTTCCGTCGTTCTCATCATCGTTGGCAATAAAAGAATCATCAATGTTAATCCACCCGATAAAATAGACATTCCTAATTTAAAGGTATTAACGAAGATCAACATCCCAAAAAGTCCAAATACGACTGATGGAATTCCTGAAAGAACTTCTGTTGCAAAACGAATCATGTTAACAAGTTTACCTGGTTTAGCGTACTCAACCATGTAAATTGCAGCTAAAATTCCGATTGGTGCAGCAAATAATAAAGCAACTGCGATTAGCATTAAAGTTGAAACAATCATTGGGAATATTCCGCCACCTGGTGATGTTACTTTTAACATTAATTCATTGCTGCTGTTTAGTGTATTGATAATATCTTCTGCCGGTGTATTAGCTTTAATTTTTAAATTTCCACCGTCTCCATTGATTTGTGATAATTCATATCCTACTTTGACTGGGAATGCTTCATCAGCGTTATTGATTGCATGTTTTACTGGAGAAGCATCATCTACATAGACGATTTCATACCCTTCTTCTGTCTGTTCAATAGCAATACCTAAATTTTCAGAGAAATATTCATCACTTGAAAGGTTTGTTGGTGCTATAAATGTTTTATCTGTCACCACATTTACATATTGTGTCTGTGATTCATAATCGTTAGTTAAGAAATCCCAACTAATTAAAGACCATCCATTTGAGAAAATAAAGTAAACGATTGAAACTAAAAGTCCCACCGATACTGCTGCAGATAACCAAATTAATCCGTTTAATAAGTTATCTTTTACTTTACGACTAACCATTAACGGTCACCTGCCTTTGCTTGAATTCTAGATAATACTAGATTGATAATCATGATAAAGATAAATAAGATAACAGCTGTTGAGAATAACATTTGTTCATGAAGTTCTGCTGCATATCCCTGTTCTAATGCAATATTTGTTGTTAATAGACGAACACGATCGAAAATTGTTTGTGGAATGCCTGATTCCGGATTTCCCGCTACTAAGATAACAGCCATTGTTTCCCCAATCGCGCGCCCTACTCCAAGAATGACCCCTGTTAAAATTCCTGATTTGGCAGCAGGTAAGATGACTTTGAAAATAGTTTGCATTTTTGAGGCTCCAAGCGCAAGAGATCCTTCTTTATAACTAGACGGAACTGCTCTAATAGCTGTTTCAACAACGGCAACAATTGTTGGCAAAATCATAATTGTTAAAACGATAATAACAGCTAATAATGAATCCCCTGTTGGATAAGGAGAAATTGATTTAACCATGGGTGTAATGACAGCAAACCCAAAGACCCCATATAATACAGACGGAATGGCAGCTAATAATTCCACCGCAGGACGCACGATGTTTGCTAACCATTTTGGCGCAACTTCTGCAATAAAAATTGAAGTTAATAAAGCAATTGGAACTCCAATAACGATAGCACCTAATGTGGCTACAATCGAGCTAACAATCATATATCCAATTCCATAATCCCCTATTTTAGGCTTCCACTGTAAGCCGGTGATAAAGTCGATAAAGTTATAGGTTCCGAATTTATTATTTGGGAAAAATGGAGCCAACCCTTTACCAAAAATAAAGATAATAATTAATGCAACACTGATGACCGCAAATAGCGCAGCTACTAGGAATACGATATGAAAGAATCGTTCTAGAAAGACGCGTTTACGATTAATAGCCATATCCTTTTTCAATCTCAACACCTCATTTTTAAATTTAAAAAGCTGAATCGAGCGCTTAGCTCATCGTAGAAATGAAGAGAAAGTGATCGAAGTGGTTTTTGCTCCAATCAACTTTATCGAATTTCATAGAGGAGCTGCTCGATGAAGCTAGATTACACCAAAAGCTGAGATAAACGTTTAACCCCGAACAAAAATGAAGAAAAAACGAAAGGAGTGTTTTTTTACTCCTGTAGATTTTTTCGAATTTTGTGGAGGAGTGGTTCATCGAAGCTAGATTACACAAAAAGCTGAGAATAGCGATTTTTCACTACTCTAAATATAAATTACTCTCAGTTATACGTCGTTATTGTAGCATCCTTTATATAAAAAATTAGCTTTCTTAACAGAAAGTTAACGGTTGTTAACAAAAACTTAACAATTCTAAAACATCCCTATATTATGTTTTAAAAAAAAGAAGAACATAGTTATAAAAAAGCGAAAAACAGCGGTTAACCTTCTCGTAAAAGTCGTACTCGATTGTCGATGACATGTTTTTGTCAACGTACAATTGAGCGACTTTATAGAGAGATTGCTGTTTGGAGCTAGATTACACAAAAAAGCTGAAGCGAGCGCTTAGCTCATCGTAGAAATGAAGAGAAAGTGATCGAAGCGGTCTGGGCTCCAATCAACTTTATCGAATTTCATAGAGGAGCTGCTCGATAAAGATACGTTACCTAAATGGATTTACAATTGTTTTGATACTAAAAATACAAATATTTCTTTTCATTAAATTTATATCTATTTAAAAGCATAAAAAAAACGAGACTCTCGTTGTCTCGTTTTTTTGTTGTTATTTTACTTCATTCCAGTCAGTAATTTTTCCTGTGTATACTTCTCGAATTTGTTCTAGTGTGATATCGTTTGTTGAGTTTTCTTTATTAACAACAACTGCGATTCCATCCATACATAATGTTGAGTATGCTAAACCACTTTCGATTTCTGATTCTTTTAATTCACGAGATGCGAATCCTAATGTGTAAGTTCCATCTTGTGCATTTTTAACACCTGTTCCAGATCCTGTTCCATCATAAGTGTAAGTTACTTTTGGGAATAATGCTGTGAATTCATCCGCTGCAGCTTTTACTGCTTTTTCAGTTGAGGTTGATCCACCTAATGTCATATTTCCTGTTAAGTTATCATATTTAGACATATCAAAATCTTCTGCATTGGCAGTATCAACAATTGTTCCCGTTGACTCTAAGACTTCTAATCCATCTTTTGAAGCTAAGAAGTCGATGAATGCACGTTCAACATCTGTTAGGTTTTCATCCTTATATACCATCATAAATGGACGAGACACACCGTAAGTTCCTTCTAATACATTGGCAGCTGTTGGTTCAACTCCATCAACTGTTAATCCTTTTAATTCTGATGCTTTTTCTTCTAATGTTACGAATGATACGTATCCGATTGCTGATTCGTTTCCAGCTACATATGTTGCAACTACACCGTTTCCATCTTTGATTGTTGCATTACTAGTCATTGGATCTTCACCGTCTACGTTAAATCCGATAATTTCTTCGAATGCGCTACGAGTCCCTGAACCTTCTTCACGGCTCACAACATCGATGACACCTAGGCTTGTTGTTTCAGTATTAGAACCTTCTGTTGATGTTTGCGGCTGTTCTGATGTTTCAGTTTTTGATCCACATGCAGCTAGTGAAAAAGTTAAAGCTGCCGCCGCCATAATAGACATTAATTTCTTCATTATGTTCATTCCTCCATTTTTTAAATCTGTTTCCTTATGTTGTTATTGTAATATAAATCTGTTTTAGAAATATTAATTTTCTGTTAAGAAACGGTTAAGATAAAATTAACTAATGTAGAAACAGAAGTCTGGTATATATTTTTTAATTAGTCATTCTTGGTCCTGCTAAGATTTTTAAAAATCTATCTCAATTACAAGGGATTATCTAGTTTTATTCTGTATCTAACCATGTTCTTCATGCATAAAAAAAGAAGTAGTTTATTTTAAACTACTTCTTTTTCTTAGGTAAAGAAACGGTAAATGTTGTTCCTACATTTAGTTCACTGTTAACCATTATACGGCCTTTATGTGCTTCAATAATAGACTGAACAATCGATAATCCAAGTCCAGTCCCCCCTGTATGACGAGATCTTGCTCTATCCACACGATAAAATCGTTCAAAAATATGAGGTAAATCTGCGCTTGGAATCCCGATGCCTTGATCAATAACTTGAATTTGATAATATTCCCCTACTGCTTTGGCTTTAACAGTAATCGTTGTATTTTCACCTGAATAATGAATAGCATTTGTTAACAAATTAAGAAAACAATGTTTAAGTTGAATGTAATCTCCTTCTATTTGATATTGCTCCGGTGCTTCAAGTTTAATTTTTTGGTGTTTTAACTTCGCAACATTTAAAGGTTGAACAATACAATCGGTCAACAATTCATTTAAACAAAATACTTCAGTTTTCATTTTAATCTGATCAAATTCATATCGATTAATCAATAATAAATCTTTAACAAGTTGTTCCATTCGATTATTCTCATCTGAAATCATCGTTAAAAATTCATCTAATGCCGCCGGGTCATTTTTCGCTCCATTTAATAGAATTTCTGTACATCCCTTAATTGCACTAATTGGAGTTTTTAATTCATGAGAAACATTTCCGAAAAATTCTTTTTGAAGATTTTGATATTTTTGAAGATCAGTAATATCATGAAAAATAATAACCGATCCATTAAAATCATCATGTTCGTTGTAAATTGGATTAGCAGTAGAAATATAAAATTTTTGATCAATTTCTAATGTTTTTTTTCGTGTTGTTTCACAAATTAATGCATCTTCTAATACTTTACGAAGTTCTGGTTGTTTAACTTCATTAAACGAAACAGTTTTTAATGCGGATAAATCAACCCATTTTTTGAATCGATTATTGGCATACTCAAGTTCACCACTAATGTTTAAAATAACCATCGGATCCTCAATGCTATTTGTAATAATACTAATAATTTGCATATTTCGACGATTTCGATATTCCTGTTGTTGAATAAATCGCATCAACTTATTATATTTAATTCCTAAAACCTCTTGCTGTTCAATCACAAGAGGCGCAACCATACTCCATTTTTTTTGAGACTGAATACTTTCAGCTACTTTATCATATTTTCTTAGTTGCTCTAAATATTTCATAGCTCGGCGATATTGCATAAACATTAGGATCAATAGCACTAATAAAAAAACAACTGTCACTGGAAAACTTGGTTCACTATGAACATTAACTATGAGTAAGGTAATAAAAACAATGAAGAGGGCCAGTAATTCGTGGCGACTACTAATCATGGACTTCATCCTCTAGCATATAGCCAATTCCACGAATCGTTTTAATTTTAATTCCATAATCTTTTAATTTTTCACGAATCTTAAAAATGTGAACGTCAACGATTCGCGTATCCCCATCGTATTCAAATCCCCATAGGCGATCAAGTAACACATCCCGAGACATGGCTTGCCCTTTATGTTGAATTAAAAACTCTAACAATTCATATTCTTTCAACGTAAAATCGATAACTTGCCCATTTACTAATACTTCAAAGCGACTATTATCTAATTTAATACTTCCGTATCCTAAATAATTTTTATTTTTTTCACTAGATAAGACTTCTTTACGGCGAATAATGGCTTTAATTTTTGAAACCACTTCTCTTGATGAGAATGGTTTTGTCATATAATCATCTGCTCCAAAATCAAGTCCTGATACACGGTCCAATTCATCATCACGTGCTGAAAGCATGACGATGTACGTTGAAATATTTTGGGCTCGTAACTCTTTACAAACTGCAAATCCATCTTTTTTAGGCAACATGATATCGAGTAAAATGACATCATAATCATTAACCAGCGCCTTTTTTAATCCTTCCTCACCATCACTAGCTAAGTCAACTAAAAAACCTGATTGTGTTAAATCGTATTGTAAAATTCGTTGAATAGAAAACTCATCCTCAACAACCAATATTCTCTTGCTCATGTATTCAACCCTCCAAAACCATCTAATTATGCTCATTTTATCATATTTAAATCTTTGGGTTTGTTAAAATTCTGTTAAGGAATAAAAAAAACTCCCCTTTGGTACCCTTACCCACATAAAACTAATTGCTTAAGGCTGCTACATTCCTGTCCTGACCTGGTTCACAACGTCCTATTGAATAAGGGTACCAAAAGAGAGTTTCAATTGATACACATTTAGTATATCAATTTGAAGTCTCATTGTCAACACGCTGCTGCTTTTTTTTCTGGCGTAAATTTCTGAAAAAATCTGACAAAAGTTGTCCACATTCTTCTTCTAAAACACCGGATACTAGCTCACAACGATGATTAAATTTCGACTCATCAAGTAAATTATAAATAGTTCCGCAGCATCCACCTTTAGGATCATGGGCTCCGAATACCACGGTTGGAATTCGCGATTGTACGATTGCACCTGCACACATTGGACAAGGTTCAAGTGTAACATATAGTGTACAATCTTCAAGACGCCAGGAACCAACCATTTCATTAGCCTTTGCAATAGCAATCATTTCAGCATGGGCATTTGAAAGTTGACTTGTTTCTCGCAAGTTATAACCTCTAGCGATGATTTCTCCATCTTTGACGATAACAGCTCCAATAGGAACTTCACCAAGGTTTTGCGCTTTTTTAGCTTCTTCTATTGCTGCTTGCATATATGTTATGTGCTTCATAAGTCACCACCTTGTTAGTTTATTCTTTTCTTAACGACTTTATTCTCTTTAGATAATCTTTAATCAAAGTCATTAAATTTTTTCGTACAAAAATGAATGATTCTCATCTATTCTATGATAAAATATTACTGTTATCAAGACTAAATCTTAAGAAAGTCTGAGGTGAGGATGATGGTTAAAACGTTCATGATTAACGTTGAAAATTTAAAAACGGATGAGGATGTTAAAAAAATCGAGAGTTATTTTGAAACAAATTTAGATGGGGTTGAAAAATTAGATATTAATCTTTCTCTTAAACTAGTATCAGTTCGTTACAACGATAGTATCGGTTCGCCAAAATATATTTTAGATGCATTTAATCGTTTAGGATACACAGTTCGATAATTCGAACTTCTTTTTTTTATCGTAGCAGGAGTGACAGATATGAAGAACAAACCTTATTTTATAGCCATTGAAGGTCCTATCGGAATTGGGAAAACCTCTTTAGCGACCTTACTTTCAAAGCATTATAATTATCATCTTTTAAAAGAAATTGTTTATGAAAATCCTTTTTTAGATAAATTTTATGATGATATTGATTCTTGGGCATTTCAAACAGAAATGTTTTTCTTAACGAATCGTTATAAACAGTTAACAGATATTCAAAAAGATTTTTTAGATAATCAGAAATCTGTTGTATCTGATTATCATTTATTTAAAAATGTGATTTTTAGTAAGATGACGCTCGACGTTAATAATTTTAATAAGTATCAAAAAATTTATCATATTCTAGAGGAAGATCTTCCTAAGCCAAATGTTATTATTATTGTAAATGCGACGCTTGAAACGATTATGAAGCGTATTAAAATGAGAAACCGTCATTTTGAACAAAATATTGATCCCAATTATCTTCAGACTTTAATCGATTCTTATCATGAATATACAGCATTGTTAAAAGAAAATCATGAGGAAATTAAGGTTATTGAACTGAATGGTGATGAGCTTGATTATGTAAATAATCCAAAGCACTTACAACAAGTTATCAAGAAAATCGATGAAATGATTGGTCAGGAGGATTAAGAATGTACGAGGCATGTGAAAAATACGGAATTCCACGCGATGCGATTATTACGATTGCAGGAACTGTTGGAGTTGGTAAATCAACGTTAACAAAAAAATTAGCAGAAACTCTAGATTTTAGAACTTCTTTTGAAAAGGTAGATGGAAACCCTTATCTTGAAAAGTATTACCAAGATTTTAATCGTTGGTCTTTCCACTTACAAATTTATTTTTTAGCAGAGCGTTTTAAGGAACAAAAAAGAATGTTTCAATACGGTGGTGGATTTATTCAGGACCGTTCAATTTATGAAGATACTGCAATTTTTGCTCAAATGAATTACGATAATGGGAGTATGAGTAAGGAAGATTTCGATACTTATAACTCATTATTTAACGATATGGTGATGACTCCGTACTTTCCTCATCCTAATTTAATTATTTACCTTGAAGGAGATATCGATGAAATTGTAGGACGTATTGGAACACGTGGACGCCAAATGGAAATCGATACACCTGTTGAATATTGGTACAACCTACACCGTCGTTACGAAGACTGGATTGAAAACTTTACATCCGCACCAGTCCTTCGTCTAAATATTAATGAATACGACCTCGTAAACGACGAAAAATCAATCGACTACATCCTAGCAAAAATCGGAAGAGTATTAAACACAAAAAGCTGAAAGAGGCGATTAACATCCGCTGAAATTTGATGAGAGTCCGTAGTGGCATAGCCACAAGTGACTATCGAGAATTTGCCAGGATGTTGCCCCTTGAAGCTAGATTACACAAAAAGCTGAAAGAGGCGATTAACATCCGCTGAAATTTGATGAGAGTCCGTAGTGGCGTAGCCACAAGTGACTATCGAGAATTTGCCAGGATGTTGCCCCTTGAAGCTAGATTACACAAAAAGTTGAAAGAGGCGATTAACATCCGCTGAAATTTGATGAGAGTCCGTAGTGGCATAGCCACAAGTGACTATCGAAAAATTACCAGGATGTTGCCCCTTGAAGCTAGATTACACAAAAAGCTGAAAGAGGCGATTAACATCCGCTGAAATTTGATGAGAGTTCGTTGTGGTGTAGCCACAAGTGACTATCGAAAATTTACCAGGATGTTGCCCCTTGAAGCTAGATTACACAAACCTACATTGATTATTTCTAATTCTCACATTCATTCAAATAGAAATATTAATAATTTAGAATAAAATGCTCTAAAAATTCGCAAGCTCAGTTAGAGAGATTTAAAAGGCTAAGAGTTACCTAAATAAATAAAAAAAGGAGTTGATTCTACTTTGAATCGACTCCTTTTTTTGTGATTTGTTTAATGCGTTCAAATGTTTCAGGACTGATAACATGTTCAATACGACAAGCATCTTTATCAGCCAGATCTTCATCGATATTTAAGGTCATCATTAAAAATTCTTTTATTAAGCAATGGCGTTCAAAAATTTCTGTTGCTTTTTGATGTCCAGATTGTGTGAGTTTAATTTGTCCACTCTTCTCTATTGTAATAAGCTCTGCATTTTTTAAAATTCCCATTGCACGGCTAATACTCGCTTTTGAAAAGTTGAGTTCATTCGCAATATCTATAGAGCGTACAACCCCATTTCTTTGTTCGAGAATTAAAATGGTTTCTAAGTAGTTTTCTCCTGACTCTTGTAGCTTCATAGGTATCCCCTTTTTCATTTTATAATCATGATATAAATATAGTTAATCTTAACATATTGAGGTCATTTAATTCAACTTTGATACTTTTTTCTCAAAATTGAATTGACATCATTATCCAAACATGGCATACTACTATTATCAGTTAGCAAAAGCTAACTTGTTTTTTTCACGCGAGTTAGCATAGACTTACTTAAAGAGGGGGACTTATGATGCCACTTACGATGGCGGATATTGGAACACAATTATTGATTAAAAAGATTAATGGTCGTGATGATACGAAGCGATTTTTAGAAAGTTTAGGTTTTGTAACAGGAAGTCAGGTTATGGTTATCTCTAAGTTTGGTGGGAATTTCATTGTTAATGTAAAAGATACACGCGTTGCAATCGATGAATCGATGGCTAAACGTATTTTTGTTTAAGGGGGATGAAATAATGAGAACATTAAAATCAGCTACAATTGGTGAAACCGTCAAAGTTTTAAAGTTTAATGGTGAAGGTGCAACGAAGCGTCGTCTTATGGATATGGGAATTACAAAAGGAACGTCTATTTATGTTCGTAAAGTTGCCCCACTTGGTGATCCAATCGAGGTAACGGTTCGTGGGTATGAGCTATCCCTTAGAAAATCTGATGCTGAAAATATTTTAATTGATTAATTTTTTTATAACGCAGTTAGTTTAGGCTAACTAATATAGGGGGACTAATGATGAGTTTAACTGTTGCACTTATAGGAAATCCAAACTGTGGGAAAACAACTACATTTAATGCTTTAACAGGAAGTAATCAATATGTTGGAAATTGGCCTGGAGTTACGGTTGAGAAAAAAGAAGGTCGTTTAAAAGGTCATAAAGATGTTACTATTGTTGATTTACCGGGAATCTATTCTTTATCACCTTATTCGCCTGAAGAAATTATTACACGAGAATTTTTAATTCATGAAAAACCAGATGTTGTTTTAAATATTGTGGATGCTTCTAATATTGAACGTAATCTTTACTTAACCACACAATTAATCGAATGTGGAATACCAGTAGTTATTGCATTAAATATGATGGACATTGTTGAAAAAAATGGGACAAAAATTAATATCAAAGCTCTTTCTAATCATCTAAACTGTCCTATTATACAAATGTCAGCTTTAAAAAACAAAGGATTAAAAGAATTAGTCAAGGCAGTCATTGAATCAAAATATTCTACGGTTACTTTAAAGCCGATTTTCAACCATAATGTTGAAGCAATTATCGATAATATTACGAATTTAATTAAAGCTCAGGTTAAACCATTTCAATCACGTTGGTATGCAATTAAGTTATTTGAGCGTGATCAAAAAGTTTTGAATTCCTTAAATTTAACTCAGTCAATTACAATGGAAATCGAATCAATGCTTGTATCATGCGAAGATTTGCTTGATGATGATAGCGAAAGTATTATTACGAATGGGCGTTATGATTTTATCGGGAATATTGTGAGTAAATGCGTGAAAAAAAATAATCATTCTACTTTAACACCATCAGATAAGATTGATCAAATTTTGACAAATCGTTGGCTGGCACTTCCCATATTCGCATTGATTATGTGGGGAATTTACTATATTGCGATTACCTCTGTCGGTTCGATTGCAACGGATTGGATTAATGACACGTTCTTTGGAGAGATTGTTCAGGGAAATGTAGCAACTTTCCTAGAAAGTATTAATACGGCTGATTGGTTAACAGGCCTAATTGTAGATGGAATTATTGGTGGGGTCGGGGCCGTGTTAGGATTTGTTCCTCAAATCATGATTTTATTCTTCTTAATCGCGATTTTAGAAGATTGTGGATATATGGCGCGTGTTGCCTTCATTATGGATCGTGTCTTTAGAAAATTTGGTCTATCTGGAAAATCATTTATTCCAATGTTAATTGGTTCTGGTTGTAGTGTACCTGCTGTTATGGCGAGTCGTACAATTGAAAATGAAAAAGATCGTAAGATGACGATTATGTTAACACCATTTATTCCTTGTGGTGCTAAGTTACCCGTGTTCGCCCTAATGGCAGGTGCTTTCTTCCCTACCATGTCTTGGGTTGCACCTTCAATGTATTTCTTAGGAATTACAATGGTTATTATTTCAGGTATCTTATTAAAACGTACTCGTTTATTTGCAGGAGATGCAGCTCCATTTATTATGGAGTTACCCGCTTATCACTTCCCTAGTATTAAAGGCTTATTTATCCACATGTGGGATCGTGCTAAGGCATTTATCTATAAAGCCGGAACTATTATCTTTGTAGCCTCTGGTTTAGTTTGGTTCTTACAATCATTTAACTGGTCGCTTGAAATGGTTGATGCCAGTGAAAGTATTTTAGCTTCAATCGGACGTATTATTGCTCCTATCTTCACTCCATTAGGGTTTGGAAATTGGCAAGCTGCTGTTGCAACATTGACTGGATTCTTAGCAAAAGAAAATGTGGTTGCAACATTCGGTGTCTTATTCGGATTAGGTGAAGAGATGAATGAGGAGTCAGTTGAATTACTTGGCACAATCCACTCATTATTCACTCCATTAAGTGCTTATGCATTTATGGCATTTACTTTACTTGCTGCGCCATGTTTTGCAGCAATTGGAGCTATTAAACGTGAAATGGCATCTTGGAAGTGGACATTAATCGCGATTGGCTACCAAACTGGTTTAGCTTACGTAGTTGCCTTCCTAATCTATCAAGTCGGAACAATCATTATCAATCATAACATCTCACCTTCAACTATTATCATTTCACTAATCGTTTTACTAGCACTGGGATTTGCTATCAGTAAGATTCGCCGTGATCATAAAGAAAGTAGTTGTGGATGTGGATGCTCAGGATGTAAATCCATTAATAAATGTTCTAAATAATCTAAATTTGGTTAATAGCTAAAGATAAAAACACGATAACCTCCCAAACTTTTATCTGTATATTCTATCTGATAGCTTTAACAATATATAAAAAGAGAACTCGAAACGAAGCCTGAGTTCTCTTTTCTTTTTACTTTATATAACTGTGAGTTTTAAAAATAAAAAAAAGCCGCACATTCCTGTGCGACGTTATGTCAATTTATGGCGGAGGAAGAGGGATTCGAACCCCCGCTACGCTCTCACGTACTGTCGGTTTTCAAGACCGATCCCTTCAGCCGGACTTGGGTATTCCTCCGTATCAACAAAATTAATTATACATGACTCAAAACCTATTGTCAACAAAAGTTAATAATTTTTTTATTTTTTTTACTTCTAAATGATCTAATTCCTCATCTATAAACAACACATAGATTATACATATAAAAATTTCCTTCGTCTTTAATGATTCTATTTGCATAGAACCATTTGACGTAAGATTTGTTTCACTCAGTTTCGCTGAGCTTAACCACTCGATTCAGCCTTTTAGATATCTCTAACTGAGCTTGCGAAGTTTTAGAGTATCTTATCCTGTGTCACTAATGATTCTATCCGAGAATAGGAGGATTAGAATCATTAGTGACACAGGGTTTGTGTAATCTAGCTTCATCGAGCAGCTCCTCTATGAAATTTGATAAACTTGATTGGAGCAAAAAACGCTCCTGTCACTTTCTCTTCATTTCTACGATCTTCTAACCGCTTGTCTCAGCCTTTTTATTTATTTCTTAAATTTAGTGGATCTGGTAAATCTCTTACTTCATGGCAGTGACGACAACGTGGTTCGTATGCTTCTTTTGCCCCAACTTGGATGATTGGATCATGGTATGAAGCTGGTTGTCCATTAATTAGACGTTGTGAACGCGTAGCTGGTGCACCACAAACGCTACAAATTGATGTTAGTTTTGTTACGAATTCTGATTTTGTTAGTAGAATTGGCATTGTTCCGAATGGTTCCCCGCGGAAGTCTTTATCTAATCCTGCTACAATAACTCGAATTCCACGATCCGCTAGGTATTCTACTACGTCTACTACATTTTCTTCAAAAAATTGCACTTCATCGATTGCCACAGCATATGTTTTATCTGTGATGTGGTCTAAAATTTGAATCGGATGTTCAATTGGAATAGACGGCATTTTTAATCCACTATGTGATACCACTTCATCTTCACTATAACGATTATCAATAACCGGTTTAAATAAACAATATGGACGACGAGCAAAATCTAATCGTTTTAAACGACGAATTAATTCCTCTGTTTTACCTGCATACATACTCCCACAAATAGCTTCAACCCAACCCTCTTGACGGAAATCATACATTCTAAAAACCACCTTTCATCCTTCTGCATAATCAAACAAATTTAGTTGAATTTTGACACCCAACTAAAGCAACCTGATAATTATAACAGATATATATTTTAGGATTCAAGATAGATGCAAAAATGAAATTTTTTTCAGTAAAAACAAAAAAAGAGGAATTTCCTCTTTTTAATTTTATCCAATTTTTACCCGATGTTCATTCGGATTTAAACAAACTTTTGCTCCCATAGGAAGTGTTAAAAGGGGACTACAATGCCCGCTTTCAATCCCATAAGCAACTGGCTTCCCAAGCCCTTTTAACATTTTTTTTAATAATTTAGCTGAAGCCTTCTTATCAAAAACATTAAAATCACCAATCATGATTCCCGCTGCATCTTCAAGTTTGCCACTGTATTTGAGTTGAGTTAACAGTCGATCAATTGCATAAACCGGCTCATTCACTTCCTCAATAAATAAAATCTTATCCTTCGTATCAATCTCATAAGGTGTTCCAAGCGTCGAGCAAATGATTGTAAGATTTCCACCAACTAATATTCCCTCCACTGAATCTTTGGTATCATCATAGTAAGAAATATCCGTTAATTCTACAGGTTTAGCTTCTATTATCACATGCTTAGCACTTTGTAGAGTCACCTCATCCTTTAACATCAAGTCTTTCAACATCGGACCATGATAAGTAATTAGATTATGACATTGATTTAAGTAAATATGTAGATAGGTAATATCGCTATATCCTACAAATGGTTTTGGATATTTTGAAAATTTAAAATTCTTCAAATATGGGATGATTCGATTACAGCCATAACCACCTCGCATGCACAAAATCGCATCAACCTCATCATCAGCAAACATCATAATCAAATCCTCTGCTCGTCGACGATCTGACATGCCAGCTAGGTATCCTTTTCTTTCATAACAACTCGGTGCAACCACTACATCAAATCCCAATTCTTTTAACGTCGCTTCCCCCTTAAAAACTGTTTCTACTTCTAGGGGCCCCGCTAATGCTACAATTCCTATTTTTCCTCCTGGTAACAAGGCTTTTGGTTGAATCATCCCCATCCATCTCTCTTTCTTAGTTTTGTAATAGTTTAAGAGTTGATAAAACTTGTAAGCAAACCCCTACTTTAATTGCTTCCTCATCAATATCAAACGTATTTTCGTGTAATGTTGCCTCAATTCCTTTTTTCTTATTTGAAGTTCCTAAACTGTAAAAACAAGATGGAACAGCCTGTGAAAAATATGCGAAATCTTCCACTCCAAGACTTGGATGGTCAAAGATAACAATATTCGTCTCACCTAATAAATCAGTGGCGACTTCTTTTACTTCATCAACTATGTAATTATCATTAATTAATGGCGCATACCCTTCTTCAATTTCAACGAAGGCGTTCCCCCCATAAGCTTTACCTGTACTTTCAACGACTTCCACAATTCGTTTTTTCATAAAAGTTCTTGTTTCAAGATCGAGTGTTCTTAGCGTCCCTCTAATGGTTACGTCATTACACACAATATTTCCTGCACTACCACCTTCAATCATTCCAAGGCTAATGACCGCAGAATTAAATGGGGATAAGTTACGACTTACAATTGTCTGTAGTGCTAAAATAATATTAGAAGCTATTACAATGGCGTCAATTCCATCTTGTGGATAAGCCCCATGAGCTTGTTTTCCTTGCACCTTAATCGTTAGCGTATCACTTGCCGCATGACATTTTCCATAATGGAATCCAATTTCACCAACTTGTAGTGTCGGGCGTACATGTAATCCAAGACAATGTTCAACATGTGGATTTTCTAAACATCCCGCTTCAATCATCGTCTTAGCCCCACCTACTGTTTCCTCAGCAGGTTGGAAAAAGAGTTTTACATTTCCCTTAAACTCATCTTTCAAACTTTGTAAAACAAATGCTGTTCCAAGTAAAATAGTCGTATGAACATCATGTCCACAAGCATGCATCTTCCCCGGATTTAACGATATGTAATCCGTTTTATTGACCTCTTGAATCGGAAGTGCATCAATATCCGCTCTTAACCCAATTGTTTTCCCGTCCGATGCACCTTCAATCAATCCTACAATTCCTGTTTCTCCAATTAACTGATCTATTTTAATTCCTGTTTCTTTCAAATAACTTTTAATTTTCGATGATGTTCGATATTCCTCTAATCCTAACTCAGGATGACGATGAAAATCTCGTCGAATTTCAACTAACGTCGGATAAATGGCGTCCACCATTTCTTTCACCTTTTGCTTCACATTTAAGCGCCTCCCCTAGTTTGAATACAGTACATCTCATTATATGTAAGTAGGGGCTTATCTTATGAATATAAAAAA
>NZ_JAGAVR010000004.1:0-6397 GCF_017941855.1 Turicibacter sp.
ATAAAAAAAACATCCTTTAAGGATGTTATCTACTAATTTATGGGGCGACTGATGGGAATCGAACCCACGAATGCCGGAGCCACAATCCGGTGCGTTAACCACTTCGCCACAATCGCCATGGCAGGGGTGGCAGGAATCGAACCCACGCTAACGGTTTTGGAGACCGCTGTTCTACCGTTAAACTACACCCCTATTAAATTAATGGTGCCGAAAGCAGGACTTGAACCCGCAACCTACTGATTACAAGTCAGTTGCTCTACCAATTGAGCTATTTCGGCACTAATAAATGGTGACCCGTACGGGATTCGAACCCGTGTATGCATGCGTGAAAGGCATGTGTGTTAAACCGCTTCACCAACGGGCCATTCCGTTAACAACTTACTCATATATAATATCACGCCTGTCGAATCCTGTCAACAATTTTTATTAGTTTTTTTGCCGAATAACTAACAAATATATTATGACCTACTTTAATTTAAATATACTCAAATATTTACTTAAAAATAAAAACCTTGATAAAATTTTCAAAAGCTTTATCAAGGTTTAATTCAATTCTAGTTTTTAGGTTTAATATCTAATTGCTCTAATTTATCCCATAATACTTTTAACGCTTTCTCTGGATCACGGTAAAAGACACTTCCACGAATTCTTAAGAAACACCAACCTGCACGTTCTAGTACGCGCTGACGTTCCATATCTTGCTCAATTTTCTCACTGCCATAGAACGTATCACCATCACACTCAATAGCCAACCTTGAACGTACCCCCTCAACAACTAAGTCAATTTGATACTTTCCTACGCGAACTTTTGGAGTCACTTCATAACCATGTGACAAAATAGCTTTCATCACATCAACTTCAAACAACGTTTCACATGTCCCACTTGTTGAGACAAACATCGGTTTAGGATTTTGACAATAACTTAATAATTGATAACGAATATCTTCAGGCATTAACTCTTCTAGTGTGACAGAGTGATATAATCTCATTTCGCATTTTGCTCGTGAGGCAGCTACATTAAATCGTTGAGTATATTGTTTTTTATTCAACGTGTTATAACGCATATTCGGAGCAATAACTAATGATAAACACATAATATCGCGTTCATCTCCCTGGAAAGAATAAGCGTCCCCACAAATAATTTGTCGCTCGATCATCACTTTCTCACCAACAGCATCAAGTAATAATGAAGAAATATATTTAGCTTGCTCTGCGCCAAGTAACGAAATAACGCCAATACTCTTATGAAAATAGGCAGGATTTTGAATCATTTCCTTTATATCAGAAACAATACGAATCGCTTCTTCATGATTGACTTTTCGCTCATTACGCGTTGCATTTTCAATATAAATAGCACAAACTGGTGGATTAAATTGCTCAGAAGTCAGTGGTAACTTTAATGGAATCATCTCGTTATGGTAACTTAATGCATTTGAAAAACCAATGATTTCAGGCACACATCTAAAGTGTTCTTTTAACATTAATTTACCTTTACTTGAAAAAACACGACACGCCACATCGTAAAGTGATGTTTGTAAATCGTATGAACTTCCTCCTTCAATATTATATAAATAACGCTGAGCTAAATCTTTGACTTGTGTTTCACTAATTCCCGGCATCATCGGACTAATTTGTTGATCATCCCCGACGATAACTGCCTTTTTAGCTCGCATAAAAATAGGTAAACTTAACAGATTACATTGACTACTCTCATCGATAATTACCACATCAAATAAATCTGGATTAATCGTAAAATTCTCAATAGCTTCTTTTACTGGCATAATCCAAACTGGAATCGCCGACTGACACTTTTCCATCTCAGTACGTGCTTCACGACGATATTTAGAGGCATGACGTCCCGTTCCTTTACCAATGCGATTCATTTTTTGCATCCATGTTTGAAGCGCTCGATCCTCTTCTGGCGTCACACGTTCTAATTGATTTTTCCACGTCATTTTAAAAATTAACTGCTTAATAATTGAAACCTCTTCTTTTTCAAGCAGAGATAGTTTCATTTCGAGCTCGCCAATTTTCCACTCATCAAGCTGATTTAAAAACGTTTGAAGCTTTCCAAACTCAAAAATTTCTTGTAAGCTTCCCGGAATTGATTCAACTAACCCAACTGTTCCTAATATCTCATTTGCAAACAATGGCATACTAACTTTTAAAGTATTTAATAACTGATAAAATTCTTGATACTGTTCCTTAATTTGAATTAAAGATTTAATTTCAACTAGCAATTCACTAAAACGTTCATGATTCTTTTCAACTAAGGACTCATATAATTTTGAACAAAGCGGATGCATATGATCATTCATCAAATTCGTTTTATATTGTGATAACAATACTTGATAAACGTCTCGCCATCCCTTTAAGCGCATTTTAACTTGTGTCAACTCAATCGAATAAGCTAAATGACTTAGCTGTGATAAATTCTCATACTCAATCTTTTTAAACGTCTTTGTTGAGGCGGTAATATACTCATTCAATGCTTGAATACGCTCCACACACTCTAACGTATTTTCTAATTGTTTTAACTTTTGATGATGCTCGAACAACTTCAAAAGCTGATTACTCTCAATCAAAGCTCCACCATTCACCGCTAAATTCTTATTCCAAACCGCCGCAAACTGTTGTAAAAGCTCAATCTTCTCTTTATACAATCTCACACAATCTAAATCATGCAATGTTTCAATCTTGTGCCCGTTTACACGCGTTTTTTCATAAAAAGCTTTTAAGTCGGGATTAAACGTTAAATATAAACCTCGAATGGGTTTATTAGCGTGAATTTTCTCTGAAATGGTCATCAAAAACTGCTCGTATTTTGGATGATCAAAAAACTCGCATCGAACTTCATCATTTACAATTTTTAACTCATGTTCATTTATCTTAACCATAATCTGTTTAAGATGCTCATACACCGTCTGCCAAACCGAATATCGATCATCTGTTAATAAACACTCTTTTAAAATATGTTGTTCAAGTGGATCTTGTACTTTATCAAGCTTTGACACGAGTTGCACTAATTGTTGATGCACATTTTCTAAAAACACACGATTTTCATCAAACTCATATAAATCATCAAAAACTTTCAATTCCTCAAGACGAGTTAAATAACCTTGCTCCTCTTTTAACAAATGGCGGTATTCTTCAATACTTAACACACGACTTAAATTTGGAAAATGAGAATGAATAATCTCCTTATGCATTCTAGGTAAATGACACTTTAACTCCCACAATGTCACAAACTGCTCATCACTTAAGGGACACGTTGCATTCATTTCAATTAAATCTTTAACCCAATGATACTGAGCTGATTTTTCAAAAAACAACTGTGCCATTTCATAAGGCTGAGACATTTTCTCCTTCCATGGATATCCTTTTGAATCTAGCTCTCTGAATCTTATAATATTATTTCTCGTCATATTCATTTGGCGACGAATCATATCTAACTGACGACTTAAAACCTGAATTTCTTTTTCTAAAATCTGGCTATCATATACTGCTAATCCTTCAGAAATACCACGAATCGATTGCTCAATCTGATTAAGTGACTGGCGATCCCCACCAAGTAATGAAACACAAAGCGGCTGAATTTCTTCAGGTAATTTATCCATCAGAACACGTAATGCTTTATCTTTTTCACTCGTCACTAAAATTCGCTTCCCATGTGACAGCAAATGAGAAATTAAATTGACGATCGTATGGCTTTTCCCCGTTCCTGGAGGTCCCTGTACGGTAATGGCAATATTATTTTCAAGGCGTCTTGCAATATCTTTTTGCTCTTCATTCGCTGGAAGTGGAAATAATAAGTTCTCCCCTACACCCTTCCAACTTAAAACATCCTCATCACTTAAATTTAATCCCTCTACCCCGATGATCGATTGAATCGTTTTAGGAATCTTTCCACCTTCATCTATATAATCAAGCGTTAACTTTAAATCCTCTTTTAATAAAACATCCGATTTAGCTCGTACAAATAGCACATTACGTGGAGCTACAACAGGATATTTTACGCCCTCTTCTGACATAAATTTCTCAACATATTGACCATTTGGATGGATATAATGAATAAACTGGCGTAAATAAGGCTCAAATTCTTCTACGACAAATGGATTAATCGATTGATCCGCTACAAAATCCTTCAACTTCATAATTTCAGTATGATTTGGCAGTTCAATCCCCGATAGCATCTCAAGTTCTAGCTGATACCCCTTCCCCCCGGGAATTAATTTGGCAATTCCTTTTTCAGCATCAAACTCTAATTCTAACTTCGTTGTTAAAAGAGGATGATAAATTTGTGACTTACTTGGATAAGTGAGCATCCCAATTCCAAGCATTAACTCGAGGGATTTTTCCTCTGATTTAAAAACCTGCATCAACTTGAAAAAATAATCATACATTTTTTGAACTTGACGCTTACGCTTTTGTATCACCGCCCATTGCGTCCATAACCCTAACCATAATTTATACTGAGATGTAATTAATTCAATTCTCGATAAAACATCATCCATTTTCTCTAGACATTCTTCTTTAAAGATAAATGAAGAAGAATGTGAAAGTAAAAAGACTTGCCATGGCGTTAAATCAAATTCTTCATCTATCTCACTTTCAACTTTATCGCGTAATTTTTCAAGCTCTTCCTTTAGAATTTGCAATAACTCTAAATCAGAACAACTCACACTACTCTCTTTCGTATAATCAAAATCAAGTAATGTGACAACCTGAAAAACTAATTCATTTAAAGGAGGATAATCAGCATTAAAAGATTGTTGGTGAATTTCAATGACTGACTGTTCATCGTCTCCTTTACCATCCAAATATAGTCCAAATCCTTCTTCTAAATCATCCAAAAACCAATATTTCTCGTATTTCTGTATGTGTCGAATCGGCTCATAACTTAAATTTCGAAGAGCCAATAAATACTCGAATAACTGTCTCACCTTTTTCTCCACAGTCTTCCCTCCACTTTTCTTCAAAATACACCTAAACCTGATATTTTTCTACCTTTATTATATCATGAAATTTCCATGTTTCTTCCTCATTTCTCTCGTAGAATTCTAGGATTGTTTGATGTTTTTTGTCGTAATATAACATTTTTTTATAATTAAAAGTTAAATCAATCACTAGACTTTATTAAAGAGAAAAATTTAAGCATTTTTTTGCATTAAGTGAAATAAAATTCATGTTTATATTAATCGGAATTTCCACTCCTATCATGATATTCTCTCTCTTAACAACCGTATATCCAACATTAAATGAAACTTTTAGAAACTCACTCTTTCAAATTATTTCAGCCATTTCAACAACTAGCTATGCAACCGTATCCTTTAACGACTGGACTCCATTTGCGCTTTTCTTAATGATAATTCTCATGATTATGAGCGGGGGAGCAGGTTCAACATCCGGTGATATAAAACTCTATCGTATCTTACTTTTATGTAAACAATGTATCTAGAATCTAAAAATGAAATTTAAATCAGAATTTTTTATTAAGGAAGACACACTCCTCAAACCGGAAGGAAAAATATTTTTAGAATCATCTTTCATTATTGAAGCTTCTACCTATGCTTTCGCCTATCTAATTCTCTTACTGATAGGTACCTTCATTTTTTTAGTATAGGGTTATCCACTTCAATCCTCATTATTTGAATTTTCATCAGCACTTAAAACCAATGGACTATCTATCGGTATTACTTCTGCCACAACTCCACTGTCATCTTATGGACTGAGATAATTGGGATGATATTTGGCCAACTTGAAATCTGGGTGATTGTAATTGCTATTATTAAAATTTTTAGACAAAAGTAAAAGGAGTATATCTACAATATACTCCTTTTACTTGAACTAAATATACTCATTTTCTATTAAATAAACAATCTCAGTCGTTGCAGAATTTGAAAAAAACGATTTTTCTTGTTGTTCAATCAAAACATGACCTGCAAACATCACTATAACTAAAAGAACCATTAAAATACCTAAAAAAATCCATCTAGACCAACTTGATTGATAAGATGGTCTTTTCTTATTACGCTTATTAGAATTTATTTCAATCTCATTATCCGAATCATAGTCAATCAATACTCCTGCTTCTTCCAAGTCCTTTTTATTAAATTCTTCAACAGTTACATCTAAAGCGCAGGAATTGATAGAAATTATCTCACCTTTTTCCATCTTCTATCCCTCCTATACTATTTAGTATATAAAAAATAAGAAAATAGGTGATATAAAAGTAAATCTTTCACTATTTAACTAAATAAAAAAAACATCCTTTAAGGATGTTATCTACTAATTTATGGGGCGACTGATGGGAATCGAACCCACGAATGCCGGAGCCACAATCCGGTGCGTTAACCACTTCGCCACAATCGCCATGGCAGGGGTGGCAGGAATCGAA
>NZ_JAGAVR010000026.1:0-2624 GCF_017941855.1 Turicibacter sp.
ATTATTTTCGGAATTACGAATTGTTATAATAACGACATTTTAAGGTTTTTGTTTACTATTGTTAGAAATGAGTATAATATAACATATGTTATACTTATTAAATATTCTACTTCTTAACAAAAATTATTTTACAATACCTAATTAAGCTATAGAAAGGTTTGTAGTTACCTTATGACCAGTCGTCGGGATCTATAACTCCTTCGTTAGGCTTTTAAGCTTCCTTCCGCTCACTTGCTTACACTCTAGTGCTTAGAAACCTCTATATATTGGATTGAGATTTAGTTGTGTGGTTTATGAGATGTTTTGAGGGGTATTTATACTTGAATTCTTGAATAAAAAATGGCATGACACTTTTGACAAAAGATTTTAATAATATAACTTTGTTGAAATTAATACCTTCTAGAATCAGTCTGTTCAAGACTGGTTTAGCCGACTTTAAACCCATGAAATTCACGTTTTTATTTGATATTCCAGAAATTTATCTCAATACCTTTCCAGGGATGTATTTTACGTATTTATACGATTTTTCTATGATTTATTATGAATTTTTGAAAACAGACTATCTAATCTGTCAATTCCGAACTAATCAGTAAAGATTGCATTTTTTACCATAGATAATCTCATTTTCAAGCTTACTATTATTTTTGGTAATTGTACTAGACTCAATTTGTAAACTTTGTGCATTGGTTTGAGGTCCAAACAATTTTCCTAGAATTAATTATGATTTTTCTAAAAACGACACAAAATGCTGATTTTATATGAAATTGTAACTAAAGTTTTTCTTAGCTTTATAACTACCAAAAATCATATAATTCCTAACACTCTTATTTTAAGTATATGTTATAATCAGGATACGGGTCTTACAAGTCTCCCCCACTTATTTGGATTTCGTCCCGAAATCCGCATTCTCGAACGCCTCTATGTATTTCCCATCGAGTCCTTATGTCCTTCAAAAATCCTCCTCGTCTTATTGCCGAACCTTTACAAGATTTAATTATCTTTCCCTTTCAACATTTACATACCTCTGTAATAATGCTTAAGGTCCTATTATTCTCATTCACTCCATACTTCTTTTCTTCTAATTACTCTAGATGTACAAAAAAACTCTAACTGTTTCTCACAGTCCCACACATCGACTTGACCGGCTACTATCTACAGTACATATTTAGTACTTTCTAATCTACCTATATACATAGTTAACCTAGTTAACTTGCAACACCTAATTTTTAACACTATTTCGTATTTATATGAATTCGTCATATTTCAACACACATTTGCCTCAATTCAACATTTCTTTTAAATACTTTTTGGCTAAATAAGTCTATTTTTGTAGAATCTCCAAATTTTTGTGTTCCACCGAAATATAAAATTTACATCATCTTTTGTAAGTTTTTTTTTTTGGAGTACTGAACACTCTTTAAACTATTTCCATTATATGGAGACATAAAATTTTGTTTTATTTCAAAAGTCTCTTTATTATCTCGTTCTCACCAGAGTCAAGCAGGGAATTTTGAAAAAATATCACTTGGGGTAGTGAAAAGTCGCATCTACTGTAGTTAGTTTGAATTTCGGTAATTAAAACGTGAGGTGTCCTTTCAGTTCCGTGTGTCCTTTCGGTTCCAGCTGCAAGATACTATATATACAGGTATGTAGTATCATTCATTTCCACATTCATTTTCAGTCTCGTCCTCTCTTATCACTAGTTTGTTCATAAACGAACTCATATTTAAAGCCGAGTCATGGAAAACAGATCTTCAATGGGCGATCTGTCGAACCCTGGACCTGGTTTTCCGCAAGGAGAGGGTACTTCAAACCAAGAATTCTTAATAGAGTTCGGTGACTCTAACATTCTAGACATCTATCATCCATACTTCGATTACCTTTCTAATGTTTTGTTTGATTTTGAATTATGGTACAGTCTTCCAGATATACTACCAATAGAGCATCTCCACGATGAGCCGAAAATTTTTCCCGAGTTGAACATTAACTCAGATGATCCGGTGCATGTATCTGACTTTGCACTTGATCAGACTCCATGCCTTCTACCAGGTTAAATTCTTTTGAATGATCCATTTATAAGTATTCTGTTTTGTTTTATCATTTGACATGTGTTATTTGTAGACCCATTTGTAGATGGTCTAACTGAGTACAATCCATTCATCGACGTACCCTCAATGAGCAGTGAGATCATCCCCATGAATCAAGGATTCATGGCTGACATTCAAAATGACAATCAATTACAGACGATTGATAACATCAATATTGATATGAATCCCGAGTTTGGGGTTGGTTTTCAATACCAACATCACCTTCAGGTGATTCAAAGGAACCTAGAAGGATTTCAAAATCCTGGTATTTTAGTTGAAAACCAACAATTATTACCGATAGAGGCCACTAATTTTGATGAATCAATGTCCATCTTTGGGTCAAAAAATCAGGATCATGTTCAAATGAGCCAGAATGATAACAATACAATTGGATTTGAACCTTCTAGTTCAGAAAACATAGCAGGTGGCAGTGGAAGAGGTTTCAGACATTTATTAAGTAGGGAAATAATAGCTGAACACTTTAACGAACCAATTGAGAAAGCTGCGAAGGAACTCAACATTGGAACGACACAATTA
>NZ_JAGAVR010000027.1:0-16588 GCF_017941855.1 Turicibacter sp.
GCGAATAACTCTTCAACCTGTTCACGCGTTAAACCATTCAACTTAGTTTTACTTAATAAAATATCTTCGATTTCTTGAATTTTAAACTCTGTTTTACAAGTATCGTACAATTTAGTTGATAATTGACGTAAAGTTGTGTTGATACCATTCGGTGTCATTGAGTTTTTTGATGGGACTGGTGAAAGCTTATTAAATAAGATTTGAGTATCATTTTTACTTCCGCAATCGATGATAAACGTGTAAGATGTTGCTGCTTCACGATTAATTAAGTGCATATTTCTAATTAAAGCACCTTGTCCCTCGAAGTAAAGTCGTAATTCTGAAATCTTAAATTTAACCATAGCACCATTTAAACTTAAACTAATTTCATTGTTTAAATATTTATTTTGATACGACTCTCTTGTTTCCTTATCTTTAAAATCACTTAACGGAACGTTGATTGAAAGATCAATCTCATAAGTTTTAGCAGTATCTAATTGCAAGTGTGTTGTAATCACGCGAGCGATTGCTGTATAGATGCTCACCTCATGCTTTAACTCCAATTTTGAGTCGCTACGATCTACCGCTAAGTCGTCATTTGTTCCCCCAACTAAAAATGCTTGCTCATTTCCATCTACAGTTAGGACAACTTTGTCAGCATCCCCCGTTAAATCACTGTCAATTGAAGTTTCACGCACGATTGTTGTGAATGAGTCTGCTTGAATTTCATCATTACGATTTAACCAAGCATATTTTCCAGAACTTTTCCCTGAATCCATCGAGATATAAAGTCTTTCTAAATTAAATTGTTTCATAACAATACCCTCCTAATATTTTTTAAAAATTTAACGATGTTTCCTGCCCTACTTATATAGTATTAAAAAAAGTAATACTTGTCAACCCTAAAAGTATTACTTTTTTTAATACCTATGTTTTTTAAGTGAAAATATCAACATGGAAGTCTTAAAAATATTAACTTGTTAGTCAAGAACTAACACATTAGTACATAGAATATAGTAAATGGAGTGTTAGTCAGACTATTAGTTTCGTGTTAGTTACGAGTTAGCAAGTAACTAACAAACTAACTCGTATCAACGTTCAAAATACAAGATTTGGGAAACCCCATTTAAAGGGGGGAGTGAGGCGGTAGCCGAAACGTGGGGGGATTTTTAAGAGAATGATTGCGTTTAGGTGTACATACGAAAACGAGAGAGAGAAGGTGGAGAAATGGGATTTGAAGGTTTTATAACTGTCGCTGCAATCATGGTTTTCACGTCATTAATTTCCAAAAAAGAAAAGGAGAAAGATAAAGAAATTGTTCAGCTTAATCAATTTTTTAAAAGTTCAGATTTATATGTGAAAAAAGGTGATCAGATTGATTACGCTTATTGCTATAAAAAAAATGAAGATGAATTATTTGAAAACTACTATATCTATATTCCGCAGTTCAAGAGTTTCAAAGATTTAGAGCGATTACAATCAGTGTTGGAAAATCATTTTAAGAAAACAGTAAAGTGTGAGATTACAAACAATTTTGAATATATTTTAAAAGTAACAAAAGATAATATTAAAAAACTTGAAACAATGTTGCTATTTAAATTAGTTAATGTTTCGAAAACATCAGAACTGTGTTTCTGTATTGGTAAATCACTACATCAATACGAGTATATTAATTTTTCTAAAATACCAAATTTATTAGTTGCTGGGGCTACGGGTTGGGGTAAATCTTTCTGCATAAAATCAATCATTGCACAACTTATTCATAACTATAATGATAATGTAGAAATGATTTTGATTGACCTAAAAGGTGGGGTTGAATTAGGAATGTTCGAATCAGTAAAACAGACAACTTTCTTCACATTCAAACCATGGGAATGCGAGAAAATTTTAAAAGAAACTTTTGAAGAAATCGAAGAGCGATTGGACAAATTCAGAAAATTAAATGTTAAAAACATTTCAGAATTTAATCAAAAATCGGATGAAAAAATGAAGTTTAAAATCGTGATTATTGAAGAATTCACGATACTAATGGACTACTCAAAAGAAATTTTTGATGTTCTAACTAAGTCGTTAGCGATAAGTCGAGCCACTGGGATTTACTATATTTTCACAAGTCAAAGATTTGATTCTAAGATCATTGACTCTCGTATCAAGGCGAATGTTGATAATCGAATTTGCTTCCATACCGCTGACTCGATCAACTCTAAGCTAATTTTAGATGATTCAGGAGCTGAAAAATTAGATACAAAAGGACGAGCGATTTTAAATCGAGCAGGAGAAAAAGTGGAGTTTCAGAGCTTTTATATAACGGATAAGGACGTTCAAAAAGTTGTGAACGCTAATTTAAAGCAAAATAAGACGATTTTAGAGCCTTCAAACAAAAACAAGGCAAATAATAAGGGTAAGGGGTTAAAGGGTATTACAGAGCCTCTTGTGGCTTCTGATGGCGTGATAGAGAGGATGATTTAAAATGAGTAATAAAAAAGCAGTCAATTTGACTACGAGGGATATGGAAATTGTGAGGTTCATGGAGGAAACAGGTCTCCCTCTCTCCGCCTCTCAAGTCAGTAAAATATGGTTTTGGTCGGGTAATGAGAAATCGGCGCTTGTATGCGCCCAACGACGATTGTTAGCTCTTTATAGATGTAAAAAGATACTAAGAATTCGTGAATACGTTGGACAGGAGTATATCTACTATTTAAATAAAGTGCCTAACCAACTAAAACACAAGCAATTAATGATAGATTTCCTTTGTCAGTTAAACATGAATAATTTTAAAGTCTTAGATGTTCAAGTAGAGTGGAAAGCTATTGAAAAAAGTTATGGAGTACGCCCTGATTTATTTCTAACAGTAGAATTTTCAGGAAAACAATACAATTTAATCTGCGAAGTAGAAAATACCAAAGAGTTTGATAGTAAGAAGTATGAAAAACTCACTTCAAACATAAATACAGAGAAGTCTCTCCATACAATAATTCCTAACCCTATGCTAATTGTGGCTATCTGCAAGGAAAAACCGAATCCAATTAAGAGAGCAAACGGACTCTATACGCCTGTGTGGATCAAGGCAGACGACTTTAGTAACTTCTCCAATCTAATGTATAGATTAGTAAAATGAGCAATGCAGGAGCAGGCAGAAAAGGAAGCGAGAGAAAGAGCGGAGACAAATAAACCCCCTTAAACCCAACAAGCCTATAGGCTCCAAAAACACACACACTACATATAAAGAGCCGTTTCGTGCACCCCCCCCCAAGAATGTGGTAACACCAATGTTTTTTTATATAAAGAGCCATTTTTGCACCCCCTTGAATTTCACAAAAAAAAAGGCTAAATTAATAGTCCTTTTTCTTTTAATCTTTTTAAGTCTGATTTAACTGTATTTAAACTCATATTTAACTCTTTAGCGATACGTTTAGCACCGAACCCCTGATCAAGGTAAGGTTCGTACATAGTTAGCTTGGCGTAAGCATTATCTAAAGCTTTCCGTTCCCTCTGAGTATAATTGTTCTTATCTCGTCGCTCAGCACGTCTCCGCTCATTGTTACGGTCGTATTTCTCACGCTTATCGATGAGGGTTTTCATGTGCTTTTGTTCCTCACGTGTGATTCCTAAACGATTAATCATGGTTGAATTTCTGAAACCTCTGAAGACTTTTCCCTTCTTACTATTAGCCTTCAGCGTTGCGATTTCTTCCTCAGTGGAGTTGGAATAGAGTTTTTGCTTAACGCGTGGTAATCGATTAAACACGTCTTTAGCTTTTGCTTCGATTTCCGCTTCCGTTAAAGGATATTTCAACAGAGAATTAACTCCTAACAATTCAGATGTAATATGTTGCAATGTTGTATGTTCAGTAGCGAATGTCCAAGCGTAGAAGAAGAAGAAGGTATCACGACAACCTCTAATATCATAATCCCTAAGTTCTAATAACTTATACAGGTCTTCAAGGCGGTTAACCATTAACGTGTGTCCATTAAATAAATTTTTGATTTTTTTCTTCTTTTGATTTTTTGCTTCGCGTTCTGCTTTTTTCTGAGCTTCATACGCTTTTTTATCAGCTTTTTTCAACTTCTGGTTTGCTGACCATTCCTCACGTCGCTTAATCGCTGCTAATTTTTTAGCGTGATTTTTATCAAACACGTCCCAAACGTGCATGAAATAGTCATCCGCGATCTCCTTCAAAGTGTATTGGTATTCATACAGATAAGGTAAATCAAGCTCTCTTGCGTATGTTTTAGCGGTTACGTGCCACGAGTTGGGCTGTCGCATGACTTGATCCACTGTCGTACAACTGTGATCAACGTTGACAGATGGTAAATAATCTGAAATTTCTGATAATTCATCAGCGAGTAGGCTCTCAATCATCATCCAAAAGTTTAACGCTTGTTTCGGTGCATGTTCCAGTTGCCAAAACAACTGAAGCCCCCTACCTGTAAAGGTGATGTGTGTTGGGAATGGAACTTTAGTTCCTAAAAATTCATCTTCCAAAACCCTTAAAACTACTTGATAATCAACGCTTTTACCATGCCAATCCAAGTCCACATACAAAGCATTTAACCTAAAAAGTGTCGCTGTTGAACGTTGAGGTCTTGAGAAGCTATTCACACTGAAATAACTATTAAACTTATTTTCTTGATTATGGAATCGAACTACTTTAGCTTGAAATGCTTCATAACCAAGCTCATGGTGTTGAAACCAGTGACGCTCTCCCTTCAATTTGAGATGGGGGTATGCCTGAGAAGTTGCAATCCACGAGTCCGCTCCCTCATGAATCGCATAGATGGATCGTGCTTTTGCTTTAGGCTCTTGTGTTTCTTTTGCTAACATATAAAAAATCCTCACTTTCTTACGCTTTAAGCAAAAATCCAGCGAGGCTATAAATCTATCAATATAATAAATTTTCTACTTTTTTTAACTTTTTTAAAGAACCACGAGTAAATTATTGAATAATTAATATAAAATGTGGTACAATAAAGAAGAATTAATACGAAAAAGAACATTTTTCGCATTAAATAGATTTTACAATATTAATAGACGTTTATAGTCTGCATGGAGTTAAAAGACGAGTGATCCGGCCAAAGATTAGCTCGTCTTTTAAATTTTTTACAGAAAACGATCTTTTTTTAATTTACCTAAGTATACCATAAATCTTGACAAATTATCAAGATTTTGTGCGATACCTAAGACCTGTTCAGTTGGATAGGTCTTTTTTTTATTATTTCTTTTATTAATGTTTTTATGATAATATTTTAATGTTTTTAAAACATTAAAATATTATTTTTATTTATGTTATGTAATGTTTTATAGGTGTTTACAAGTTGTTTTAAAAATGTTATAATAATGTCGAGAGTTGATTTTGTTATTATTTTGAAAAAAGTTAATTATAATTTTGGAAAGTGTTGATTATTGTTTTTTTAATAATTATTTTATCAAATTAAATAAAGGAGTTTTGTTGTTATGAAATTATTAAATGTAGAAACTTTAACACCTGAGCACATTGAGTTTATAAACGCTCAAAATGCTGAAGGACAAGGGCTTCGTGAGATTATACGTGGCGAAATGAAAGCTAAATCTGTTACTCCAAAAGTTCGCAATGAAGTTAAAAAAATTAAAGAAAAATTGGAGCAAATGGGTTACGTTTTAATCGACGGCTTCTATAAATTAGATGAAAAAGAAGAAGATATTGTTGAAGAGAATAAGGAAGAAGTTCAACAAGAAGATGGAGGGATTGTTGAAGATTCTAAAGAAGAATCTGAACAAAAAGAAGCATCTAAGCCTAAAAAACCTTATTTAACTAAAAAGAAAAAGGCAGAAGAAGAGGCGGAAAAACAAAGAAAACTTGAAGAAAGATTAAGGGAGAATCCTTTCTACTTGGTTCATGAATACGACTTGCTTAGTCAAGTAGATCGAATTGCAACTGATATGGTTGAAGAAGGGGCTAAATCGCTTGGGGTTTATGTTAACGAAGAAGCCGAGAAAGCTTTTGAAGGACTCCAAAAGCGATTCTATTACATTCCAAATTATCTACTAATTAGTGTATCGATTTATTTCACTTGCAAATACTTAGATGACTTCACTAATTCTAAATGGGGTAATGAATTTATTGAAAATGCGTTCAAAGTTGAAAAAAATAGACGTGATTTTAGGAAGAAGGAAACTCTTCGAATGATAGAGTTTGTTCAACAAAAATTAGAACAAATTGACCTTGAAAGTGAAGAAGGTATAAGTTCTCGTAAACACTTAAAAGAGTTAAGAAAAGACCTTGAATCTCAAAAGAAACGCAAGCAAACCAACGTAAAAACAAGTAGATTCGTCGCTGAGACAGCCTTAGCATTGGTTCAAGATAAGTTTCCGTTTTTATCAAAATCAGATGTTGTTAATCTATGTATTTACTCTTTTTCAAATTGTATGACTATTAATTTAAAACCATCTAATAATGATTAATAAAACACTTATTTATCTTTATTGATTTATTATTTTAATGTTTTAACAACATTTAGATTGTTTTTTAGAAATGATAAAATTTAAAACTAAAAAACATTAATGAAAGGATTTAAAAACATGATTAAAATTCGTTTAAGTTTTGATGATCAGGCAGATAAAGAAGCAACGCTTGAAGTAATCAAATCAAATTTTGATGTCAAAAGTATTAGCAAGGATTATGTGAATCGAGATAATAAGAGCTTTCGTGTTTATGTCGATGCAGAATTAAAGAATAAGGAGGGGTAAGCATGGGGGTATTCAAAGCAGCTCATGAATACGATTCTCTTGAATCATTCATGAATGATCGCTATGATCTTTATTTTAATAAGAACCATGTTGGGATCAGCAAGGCTGACCTAACGGAATGGTTAGATGAATTGAATGTTAGTTATAAGAAATCATCATCAAGAGATGACTTATTTAAACTCTTATTCGAGCAAGGTATCACAGTCATTGATTGCTATGAGCGATTTCCAGAATATTTTGGTGTTCTTAAAAATGACTATGTGCAACGTTTCAACTTAAGTGATAGAGAGTATAACTACTTAAAACGTACTAATTTTCTTGAGCAAGTTTCAAGAATCGAAAATTCTTATTCAAGTTATGTGGCTGGATATGATGCTAAACAATTTTTCGAGCTAACCGAAGAAGAGTTGAAGTCGATGATTCCACCACAGGATAAGGAACGTTCTGAAAAAGCAAAAATGGCGCGTATTAAAGGATTAACTTGTGTCCGTTGCAATGAGGTTCAGAACCATTATTCTCAGATTAATAATGAGAAATACTGTCATAAATGTCAGTATGCAATTAAATGCGGAGAATTTTTGAATGATAATAAATACGTCATTTTAGACACTGAAACAACAGGACTTGATTGGGACGATGAAATCATTGAGTTAGGGATTTTAGACACAAAGGGGAATGTGCTGTATGAATCCCTATTCAAACCTAACCAACTAATTCCAATCGAAGCAACAGAAATCCACGGGATTACCGATGAAATGGTGAAAGATTGTCCAAAATTTTCAGATGAGTGGGAAAAGATTTGGACTATTATTAAAGATAAAACGTTGTTAATTTATAACGATGCGTTTGACACTCGAATGTTTTATCGCACATTAGAGCAACATGGAATTTTATTAGAAGATGATTTTCATTTCGATTCTTTCTGTATCATGAATTTTTATCAAAATTACAGGCAAGAACGTAGATGGACAAAATTGTCTGTTGCCTGTCGGGAGATGGGAGTAGAAATCGAACAAAATCACCGAGCGACTGATGATTGCAAAATGGTTTTAGAGTTAATTAAAGCTATTGCTAATAAGTAATAAAAACCCCTCCATCTTGGAGGGGAAAGGGGGAGTTAGAGCTATGGAAAAAGAAACATATACGTTAGGTAATGAAGCTATTACGTGTCCGTATTGTTGTTGCGAGTCACGCGAATTTAAGCATAATGAGTCATACACAAAAGATAATTTAGCTGTACATAAATACAGTTACAACTTAGCTATATCAGGCTACTTCGCTGTATCAGACTGTTGGGGATGTGGTCAACCTTATCTTGTTCAACTTCGAGACGGAAAGATACTCAACTATCATCCTGAAAAGAAACCAGTAACTTTTGAAGAACAAGTGAAGAAAAATGCAGAACGTCGTGAAGTAGCAGAAACGTTGTGCGATGCAGAATGTTACGCCGTCAAGAATAGATGTCTTGAAACAGGTGAAATTTATATCGAAGGGTACAGACTTGGAGATCGCAACTTACTACCCGAAACTCATGAATTTGATACGTTAGATGAATTTTTAGAACATTTAATTGTGTCTATTGAAGCTTTAGACTCTCATTTTTACAGAGCAGATTGGAAAGATCAGGAGTTGAGGGATTTAATCTACAAAGCGAAGGTAGAAATTTTAACTGAGTATTTTGAGAAAAGTTCAAATCCAGGTTTCTTTGAGTCAAAAAAAGATTATTACCGAGAACGTCTTGATTATGCATTAGTTATTGCACGTTCTGCATCTTACTCAATAGTCAATCGTGATATGCATTATTATGATGATGAAGATCGTTATAATCCAGAGTACACTTCGTTAAATTCGGACGTTAACTATTTACTCAACGCTAAGGAACGATTTGAGGAAAGCGAAGAAATGGATCCGTATGTATTAGAATTAGCAAATTCTTTATCAAGACGTTACGATTATTCCTATTAAGATTAAAAACCCTCCAGTTGGAGGGTTCATTTTTAAAAATACACTGTCATAAGTTTGAAATTATGGCGGTTTGTTAAAATCAACTCATATCAATAACTGAAACACTGTCATAATTAACTGCCAAGAAGGAGGTCTAAAAAGTGGCTAAAAAGAAAAGTTTATTGCCAAGCAATTTTGAAAATTATAATCGAATTGGATACATCCGAGTCTCAACACAAAATCAGAAGATAAATGGTAACTCATTAGAGGATCAACGCTCACAACTTAAACGAGCTGGCTGTGATCTGATTGTTGAAGAAGTTCACACAGCTAAGGATAAATCTGAAAGACCTATCTTTAATGAATTAGTTCAACAATCGGTAGAGGGGCAGACGATTATCACAACCAAGATTGACCGTTTTAGTCATTCCATGATAGATGGCATGAAGCACATGGAATTCCTGTTGAGCAAAGGTGTCACGGTAGAGATTTTGAATTTTGGAAAATTAGATGAAAATTTTAATTCTTCTAATAAATTAATGTTTAAGATTTTTACTGCATTTGCAGAATATGAGCATGATCAAATCGTTGAACGTTGCCAACGTGGACGTGATTATAAGAGAGCGAACGATCCAGATTATCGGGAAGGGGCTAAGCGTAAACATTCTCCTGATCGTATCAATAAAGTATTAGATGAAATTGAGAAAGGTATGACATACAAGGATGCCTCATTCCTTTACAGCATCAGTGAAAGGACTTTGTATCGACGAATGCGAGAGCGAAGAGATAATGCTTATGTTGTAGAACAGAAATAAAAAAGGAATTATCCTATAGGATGATTCCTTTTTTATTTCTGTTCTACAATTCTAAAGTTTTTTCTTTTTAAGTACAAATTATTCTTCAGTAACAATACCTAAGTCTACTAACTCTTTTAATTGCTTTAACTCTTCGTATCAATATGATTTATTTTTATTGAAATATTTTTCGATATTCCTCTTTTTTTAAAATTAAATAAATCACATAACTAATACTAAAACAACCTTAAACAGAATTAAAAGTAATATTTAGATGCATAGTAAAAACTCATGAAAATTGTTGAATATAAGAGTACTTTAGTGACATTGAATCCTTTCATTTTAAATAGCTTTTTTATCAAGAAATTTATTATGGAGAATAAAATAAAGCCACCTACCACAAAACTTAATGTATCAAATAATATCGCGATGAGCATCCCGAATACCTCCTGAAATTTTTTTCATTTTTTTACATTATATCGTATTGAACTGCATAGATAATCCCACTTATCTAACTCATTTTGAAAATCTTCAAAAAATAGCGACAAACCATTTTCATCTATTGCATAGAAGAGTTGATCTTCGTAAGATAAAGATTTATAAAATTTCTTTAACTGTTTTTCGTATATTTCCGTTGAAGCGTTACCAATCAATCTATAAAAAATTTCTATCATATCTTTCTCATCTTTTTTCTTAAATAAAAAATAAATAAATTCCCACCACTTTATTTTTTCTTCTTTGAATACAACTCTATCTGGCACTATATCCCCTCCATCAAATTCCTTTTTTTAGCAATGTAAACACTTTAATATTAACATATATTATTGATGATTGAAAAATAATTTTATTTCCTTAAAGATGGAGAAGCATTAAGGGACGATACATTATTATATTTCATTAATAATCAACTGTTTCCAACTTTAAAAATTTAGAAATTACTGAAGATATGAGTAAACTCTTTGAATTTCCCTTAAAAAGTCCTCAATGGAGGCTACTTTATACAAGGATTCAATGCTGATATTTTAACACCGCGTAAATAGACAACCTTGAATAATACTAAAATTATTAGATTAATTTAAAAAGACACGTCACAAAGATGACGTATCTTTTTTTTATGATCAAGTACTTGCATTTAGCTCTGATTCTTCTAATTTATTTTCCGCTTGTTCTCGTTCTTTCTCAATCTCTTCTGCCTCTTCAATCATTTGAAGCAATTCAATGGGACCGATACACTTTACACCAGTTTTCTTTGCTTCTTCAAGGCATTCATTAGTGAAACGTCCAGTTGTGATGATCGAATGGGGGATGGCGTCATCCGCCAGTGCAGCTCCAACTAATTTTTGTAAAATAGGACGACCTATAACCGTGTTAGCTCCATATCTTTTGCATTCACAGTAACATTTTTTATTAGTTTTGGAATCAGTAAAAATTACGTCTTTTCCACCATCCGATGTGCCTTGCGTTGCATAGGCATCTGAATACCCTAAAGCTCTTAAAATACACGCGACATATCTTTCAAATTCGAAGGGGTCCATTGCTCTGAGTTCTGATAATTTTAAACGACTAAACCTCTTTCTCTTTCTCGGAAAATGGTGAATTTCAAGCGGTTTGGGTGTCATCAGTTCGTTATATCGTTCAGATTCATTCATACTGAATTGCAAAGCTAACACGATAACCGTAATCATGAGTATAGAAGCAATCATGTAGACATTCATGTTTTTGAAAAAATTTAATATCGCAACGATTATAAGTAGCGTAATAATCGATTTGAACCATTTTAGATTAATCCTTTTAAACCTCATATAATCACATCCTTACTAATAGTATTGTGATTTATGTCCTTTTTAGACAACGGATAAAAATAAAAAAAAGACCAAATTGGTCTTTTCAAATTAAAACGGTAAGTCGATATCCAATATAGTCATCTTTCTCTTTTCGATCAAGTCATTTACCGAAGGTGATAATGCGTTAAACGTTTCATCTTCTTCACTTTCTCCATATAACGCCCCATAATCTTTATCCCACTCGAATCCTAAGTATTTGTTAATAGGTTCGGGGAACGCAAGGTAAGTTTTTTTGTGCGAAGCAACAATACACTTATCTGCATAATCAAAATTAAGATAAATATTTTTCCTTTTATCTTTATCAGGTAAATTCACATAAATTGAGTTTATCTCTACGATAAAATCATAAATATCATCCCAATCAGTAAGAGTTGTGTCCCATAAATAACAATCTTGAAATGGATTTTTGAACTCAACAATACCTTTTCGAAATTCCCTTTTTGTGTTGATATTGAAACCTTTCTTTTTAATAATCTCCAAGTTTTTTAGATTTAAAATCATAATAGTGATCTCTCCTTATTTTTATTTTTTTTCCATATTATATAGGAGATGGAATAATAATATAAAAAAAGACTCCTTTAATTTGAGAGTCTTTTTTTAAGTTGGATCGTGCTCGTTCATGGAGTAAAACTCATAATGTTTGAAGTTGATAATAAAATCGTATGATGTTGTATAATTTATTGGATTAGTGATACTTTTTAAGTCTTTATGTTTCAATATTTTTTTTATAGAACGCTTATAATTAACCTTATTCATAAATATTACGTCAATCTCGACTTTGACTTTTACGATTTGAGGGGAATCAAAAGGAATTTCACTCATAATTTTAGGAACTCCACGCTCTCCATGTTTATTCAGTAAATCTTTATAAAGAATTTCTGCTTTTTGTTTAGTAGGTGTAATTATATCTTTAAAATCAAAAAGATTGGCGTAACTTTGTATCATTTCGTAAATAGACTTCATTTTTGAAGTTTTTAAATTGGGAGATGAGCAAAAATAAACAAATTTTAGTGTTAGTTGTTGAGTATCTAAATTTTCAAACTTCGTTTGAAAATCAGTCCTTCCACCTATTTTTAAATTAACAGAGCTTGCATAAAATTGTTCAACAATAGCATCAGTTAAAGCAACATTCTCTAAATAAACACCATTCTTTTTCAAGCGTTCCAGCGTAATAACCTCTTGTTTAGTTTTAGTTTTATCTTGAATCACAATTTTGCGAGGAATAGGAGTTCCATTAAATTCCTCATAAACATCTACTCCGTTATTTTTTGCTTTTAACATTTCTTTTCGAGCAGATGGTCCTTTTTTTAAACACTCTAATTGTTTTTTATGAAGTGAATTTCGCTCAAGATATTCATAAAAAAAGAGGTTAAATGATTGTTCTTTTAGTAATGATTCAACTTCTTCAATCAACCGTAAAAAATTATCATCTTTTAAATCACAAAATAAATTTCCTCTGTTATATATAACCAAATAGTAGTGATCTTCAAGACTTAAAAATTTATATTTATAAATATAGTTTTCTATGAAGTAACAAGCCTTAAAATTAGATTTAATCCTTGCTGCTTTATCATCAGCTACCGAAGATGTTTTACTTGGTTCAACTCCTCTTAAAAATGCCCATACTGGTTTATTCAAGTAAAATCTTTTTTTACCATCAAAATCAGTTGATTCATTTAATATTCCTTCTTTCTTTAGTTTAGAAAAAAGCTTTGAACATGATGATTTGGTCTCTCTCTTATCGTATTTTGTTTTTATAATAATAGTTTGTAAATATTCGTGACGGATAGAACCGCCAAAAATTCGAATAAGATCAAGTATTGTAAAATATTTTTCAATTAATTTTACATTCATAACTTTAACTCCTTCTCATTTCAAGTTTGCACCCGTAATGATAGGCAAAGTTGTGTTTCATTTGACGTTCCTCAGCTGTGTAATTGGGCGTTACCGCCTCAAATCCAACACATTCAACTTCTCCTGTTTCCGCATTGACACGTTCATAAGTGAAATCAACTGGACTCGTTTGTTCTTCTAAAAATTTGATATAATCATCAGTCTGTTGCGAGTCCTCATTGGTGAAAAATGCTTTTTCCATCAATTCATTTCTTACCTCTGATTCACTTTTAGTGGACTCACGTTCTTCTAATGATAATGAAAAGAATTTTTTATTTAAGATTGAATCATGGTCGATACTTTTAGGAATATATGCATTTTCCCAACCTAAGTGATGGGCAACAAATTTTCGTGCTTCTTTGGTGAATTTTAAATCTCCATCTCTTCCAACTTCTTTAAAAAAACCTTTTTTCTTGTATGTCTCAAGTCGATTAGGAGTAATGATAGTTAGTAATTGTTCTTCTTTGACATGACCACACACATACCCAGCCTTGAGAGCTTGTTTATCCGTATATCGAATTTTAAAAGTTTCTTCTTCTTTTTTTATTAAATGTTGTCCAGTTTTAAATTTCCATTGTTGATTACTTTTCTTTTTACTCATAATAACAACCTCCTTTGATTTAACTTTGGGTGTTGAGTGTTTTTTTTGAATATCGCCGCAAGGCGGTATTCAGCAAGAGCGAAATTCACATGAAATGAAATCTCTGAGTATCTCGCGTGCAGAGATATGAAAGAGATTTTGTGAATGTGAGTGAGTTCTTGCTCATTCTTATCACCGCCATCCAGCGGTGATAAGGCGGACAATCGAAGGCAACTAAAAATGAAACTAACGGAAGTATCTCGCGTGCGAGCATACGGAGTTAGTTTTGTTTTAGTTGGTTGAGAGGGTTCGCAACCAATTCAACTATCCGAAGCATGTGCGAGGATTAGTTGAATAGAGCCAATGCCCCCGAGCTGCGGCGTTTGAGCAGAGGGGGTCGAGCCATCAAGTTTGCCCGTTTTATGAGCAAGTTTGCAGCTTTAGCTGAAACTTGTGAATGGGCGAACTTCACCTTCCCACAGCTTGCTGGGGTAGAAGGTCGATGGTGAGACCCCCCATCCTTCCCCTGTCTTTGGGGATGGATGCTGTATTTTACAAAGCCGAGTTCTACTTGGCTTTGTCCACCTCCGTAGGGGGTGAAAATGAGGTGTGAGTTTCATTTCCACACACCTCATTTTAGTTTTTGGACGACAATTTTATCAAAAATTGTTGTTCAAAACACGACCGTCAGGGCGTGCATAAGTGAAGCTGCGTCCAGCAGATTCACGTTGTTAGCTCGAAGGAAGAATTGCTTGCGAGGTGAATCCGAGTAAGCATTCTGGTCGAGCATTTCAAGGATCAAAAAAAAGAAACAACTTGTTCGAGGTGAATCCGAGGATAAGCTGTTTCTACTTTTGATCCTTGAAGGTTTTTTTTGGGGAGGTTGTATTAGAAAATAGTGTTTTAGATTTTAAAATTGAGAGAATCAGATTAAAAAATGAAGGGGTTGTGATTTTATTAAATTAGTTCAATAAAATAGATTAGAATTTATTTAACTCTACGTTTTAAAATTGCAAATAAGAAATTCCGTATCGACACCCGTTCGCCACTTTGGGGTTGCTTATATTTTTTCAAAATCCCTACCCCGTCTCCAAACAAAATCACTGATCCAGACACTATCTACACTTTAAGAGCAACCAACAGATTTTTAAAAAAACATGGTAAGAACAATGGTTTGAATAGTGTTTAGAGTGTTGATTGTTAGTCGCCATTCTAAAAATTAAATAAGTGGGGGTCGATTCGACAGGGGTTAGGCTTTTTTTTTAAGGCTCTGTTTTAAAATAATGTTGATAATATATGATAAATTTAAAAGACCAGTAGATTGTCACTGGTCTTTAGTTCGTAATATATTAATAAGACACAATTAAAAATTGAAGATTGGACAGGCATTATATTTTTTAGGAATATCTTTTTTGGAGTTAATCCATCCAATTGACTCAACAAACGTAGACTGTTCCTTTTGGGAAGTCCAAGTATTCAAATATTCAATAAAATCCTCTTCTGTATAGCAAATACCACCATCTACATGATATTTTTTTGCGTTAGGACTTTCTTTTAACCAGGTATTACAAAAATACATACAATATTTTCTCAAATTATTAGCTACTTCGTCTGGAACTAAATAAACAGATGTTTCACTATCAGCACTTAATAACACATATTTCAAGATAAATCTACTCCTTAAAAATATTTATTCATTTTCCTGGCAAGGATTATAGGCTCTTCGTAGTCGGTCGATACTATTATTCAATTTTTTTGCTTCATGCGAAATGTAAATTTTATCTGTGATTTCACCACGTTCCTCCGACCACTGCAAATCACTTAGTTTATCTTGCAACTCAGTAATCATTATATCGCGAATGACCTCTAACAAGTCCTCCTGATATTTCGATACGGTTCCAGTGTAATTAGTTGCGCAAAAATTCATCCTTTATCACCTCTTTTTATTTTACATTTAGTTTATGCTTTTTTTATATTATTAAACGAACTTTTGTTCGTAGAAAATCGACATAAAAAAGAGATCATTTTTGATCTCTTTTTAAAATTCTGGATTCTCTAAATCATCCATTTCGTAATCACTTAACCCTAAGTCGATTACCTGCTCACCCTCACCACTCGCTCCAGTTTGTGGGGATTCTTCTTCTGTTTTTGGAGATTCTGAATCAGTAGCAACAACTTTGATATTCTTGATTAAATCTTTCAGCTCTTTTATTTCATCTAATAACTGCGAACGCTCAAATTCAAATTGTTTTATTTGTTCATCTTTTAACTCTCGAATTTCAGTCAACAGTTTTGAGTATTCATCACTGCGTTGCTGACTTACTTTATCTTTTCCTGCATCCTCGAAAGCCTGACGAATCAAGCTCATGATGAAAGTGTTGCGTTTAACCCCTTCATCATTATGCTCAACAAATTCTAATAATTCAGACTCATTCTTGGAAAAGTAAAGGGTGATTCGAGTTGCATCATCTATTTTTTTCTTTTTCATAAGATTAATTAAGAGCTTTAATTAAAGCACCTTTGCAGTTATCGAAACGAGCGTCATTACTGAAAGTTACATCATAGTTATTTGCTTCAAACACTTCTTTTAAGTAATCTTTTAGGACGATTGAAGAACCACCAGTGAACAGCAACTTCGTTGTCATAGTGTTTAAAGCAAACTGATCTGTGCGATTTTTAATTTTTAAAGCAAGATCACGAGCAAGTGGCGCGAATAACTCTTCAACCTGTTCACGCGTTAAACCATTCAACTTAGTTTTACTTAATAAAATATCTTCGATTTCTTGAATTTTAAACTCTGTTTTACAAGTATCGTACAATTTAGTTGA
>NZ_JAGAVR010000028.1:0-4422 GCF_017941855.1 Turicibacter sp.
AGTAAGTCTTAAACTTACAATGATGTTATTATGGGTTATATTTCTATTTTTATTCAAAAAAAGGGTATTTAAATCTAAATTATCTGTTTTAAAAACTAGAGTGCTTGATGTCACAACAGGCATTTTAATCATCCTAATCATCCCGCTACAAAGAAAAATCCTTCTTCAATTCTAACCTAAAACGAATGGTCTTGTTACTTGCCATCCCTGCGGTGGGCGCAGTACCAATCCCACGTTTTAGGTAGATTTGTTTAATGGAGGTTTTTCATCGTAGCGGGACATCTTTTGGATGGAAACGTAAATCGGGATATAATTAAAGGGTAGGTGGCGCCACCTAAAAAAACATAATGAATTCGGGGGAATTAAACATGCAAGATATTTATGATCGCAAGTTATCTATTTATTTAACGGCTGGTCAAGACGACGATGGGAAAGACATTGTAAAGGCAAAGTCTTTTTCAAATGTTCGATTAAACACCACAGATGAGGAGTTATCAAACTTTAGAGATAAGTATGTCGCTTTATCATCTGGAACTTATAACAAAACGGTCGTTGCTGATTACCGTATGCTTGATTAAGCTTAATTTAAACTCATACATAATGATAGGGGGATAAAAGATCATGGAAGAAACATACACATTAACTTGTAAATTCAAAGACACTGAAAATAAAACACGATCAATCGAGATTAACAATCCAACAGAAGATTTATCAGACGATAAAATTCTTGACTTCATGAACTATGTGATTGATAGTGAAGTATTAGTCTTAAACGAGCTACAACCTGACTTAAAATACGCCAGTATCGCAGGTGCCTGTTTAACAACGAAACGTGTTGAAGAAATTACATTAGCTTAATATAGGAAAGAGCCATTACATCAGTAGTGGCTCTTTTAATTTTGACTAGGAGAAGATCATCACTCATGATATAATCATAAAGATCTCTCAAAAGATTGAACAGCAAACAACAAAGGAAGTAGATTCGACTTATATCGTTTCTACTTTTTTTGTTTTTAGGCTGTGTTTTAGATAAGTGTTTATATCTTATACAGAATTTGCATAACTAATTCCTAATTTATCCATAATGGTGTTGAAAAAGAAATTTTCGAATCTGATTTATCTAAGCTTCAAGTTACTTAAAAATGTAAACATATACTTAAATACACTATTATATTAGGAGGTTAAATAGGATATGAAGCTATTAATAGAAGTTTTAAAAGCCATTTTTATACTTTACTTGTTTATTCTTTTAGTTATCATATTATCAGTTGTACATTTTTTTTATTTTTAAGCTGTTTCTCTTTTTTTACTATTTTATCAACATTTATTTAAAAGATAAGCTTTTTAAAAAAGGAAATCATCTTAATGGGGCGTATATTCATATGAGGTGATAAAAATGACAAAGGAAAAACAATTTGAAGAAAGATTAGATTCACTATTATTATTAAAGGCTCTATTAATTAAGGATAATGAATTTGACGAGGTGGCACAAAAAGAGTATCAGCAAGCATGGGATAGAGCGTTTAAGTTACTAGAAGAGTAATTGAGAATAAAAAAGGCAGTCAAGTAGCCATTCGCTACCTAACTGCTTTTTTTTGTTATTTAAGAACATTACTAGATATGTTAAATAACTCTTCAATTTCATCTGTTGTATAGGTGGTTTGAGTCCATATCATTTTGTCGTAGTTAAACTGATTGACTAGGTATTGAGCGTTTGGCATGATATTAGAAATCCAAAGATGATCGCCAATTCTATACATCGTTACCTCAAATCCATAATAATTATCTTGTCTTGATTCCAACATCGCTATTCCTCCTAAATATTAATCATGTTTTATCATTAAATATTTTTTCGGTTTTCAAGACGTGCAGTATGTGACGCTAGTGTATGAAAACCTAAAAATAGTAAAAAAATAAGCTATTGATTCCAAGTAATTTGAAGCCCATCCTCAGTTATGACTATTTTATTTATAAATAAATCAACAATCGCAGTTTGCATTTCTATGTCACATTCAAATAAGTTAGGGATCCCGTTTTTAATGAATTGTTCAATCTTAGATTGTTCATATTCTGTTTCTTCTGCTTGTGCTAAGAGTGTTTCCTTCTGTGTGTTTAAATCGGCTAATTTAACGTCGAGTGAAGTTTTAGATAATCTATCATCCATATACAAATCCAGTAGTTTATTTATTTTCTTATCAATACGTTTAATTTGTTTAATGTAGTTCATTGGGCTATGACTTAAGTCAATTTCACCACTTGTTTCTAAATTTTTAATACGATTGAAAATTTCTTTTTCAAATTCATCACGTCGAATCGTTCTGTTAAAACATTTACTTTCATAATGGGAAGGTTTTTTTCTTCGATTACAGATTAGATAATGATAGGTAGCTTTCTCACCAGTTGCTAATTTATCTGTATGAGAGTATGAACGATATTCTTCACCACATCGAGCACAAAAAACTTTTCCTGTAAAAACTTTGTTTTTAACTTTACCATAATTTTTACCCCTATGATTCTCACGAACTTGTTGTGCTTGATTAAATAGTTCAACAGATATAATGGGTTCATGTGCGCCTTTATACCATTCACCTGCGAAAGAGACCTCACCAATATAAACTCGATTTTGTAGGAGATGAACAAGTCGTTTAACTTTGATCCTAGTAAAACCTTCTTTTTCTAATTGATCTTGAACTTTAGTATAAGATTTTAATTTGACATAGTCTTCAAAGATTCGAACAATATGTTTCCGTTCCTCTTCATTGACAACCAATTCTCCACGAGCTAGCCGAGTATACCCATAGGGGGCTGTCGCTGAACCACCTGACCATAATCCTTCTTCTCGTACCATTTTGTGATGACAGCTTCTTAAACGTTCAAGAATGGTCTCACGTTCGAGCTGAGCAAATACAGATAAAACGCCAATGGCTGCACGCCCAAAAGCAGTAGTCGTATCGATTGTTTCAGATAGTGAAATAAATTCAACTTCATGGGGTAAAAATACTTCTTCAATTAAGTAAAGTGTATCCCGTTGACTTCGACTTAGACGATCTAAGCGATAAACGATAACCATATTAATTTTTTTATTTTTAATATCTTTTTGTAATTGTTGTAGGGCAGGTCGATTTAAATTAGACCCGCTATAACCTGCATCAATATATTCCTGTGTATGAGTCCATCCTTTAGAGGTACAAAAAGCTTCTAGTCGTTCCCTTTGTAGCGGGATACTATAATTATCGATTTGTTGTTCGGTTGAAACTCTTGAATACAATGCCACTTTCATCTTTATCCCTCCGCTTATTGATTCCAAATCACTTGTAATCCATCCTCTTTCACAATGATTTTATCCACGAATAAATCAATAATGGCGGTTTGTGTATCTAAGTCACATTCGAATAAGTTAGGAATTCCTTTTTTAATAAAGTCCTCCATTAGAGATGTTTCGTATTCTGTTTCTTTTGATTGAGATAGTAATTTCTCTTTTTGAGAATTAAAATCTGCTAATTTAGCGTCAAGTGCATCTTTTGGAAGTCTATCATCCATGTATAAATCGAGTAACTTATTGATTTTCTCATTGATCGCCTCAATCTTTTTTGAGTAGTCAACAGGTGTACTCTTTTTAGTAAATTCAATTTCACCACTTGTTTCTAAGTTTTTAATGCGGTTGAAAATCTCATTTTCCAAGTCTGAACGTCTAATATTACGGTTAAAACATTTACTTTCATAGTAAGATGGCATCTTACGACGGGAACAAACCATATAGTAATAGGTTTCACCTGTTTTTTTATCCTTTGCAGAGTAAGAACGATAATTCTCACCACAGCATCCACAAATAACTTTTTTTCTGAAGACATTATTTTTTATCTTTCCGAAATTATAACCTTTGAAGTGCTCATTTACCTTTTGGGCTGCATTAAATAAATCAACCGATATAATCGGTTCATGTGACCCTTTGAACCATTCACCTGCAAATGAAACTTCACCAATGTAGAGCCTATTTTTAAGTAATGAAGTAATACGGGCATGTCGTAGAGGAGGAAAACCTTCTTGTTCTAATTTCTTTTGAACTTTAATATAAGATTTCAATGTGACGTACTCCTCGAATATTCTCACGATATGTTTCCGTTCTTCTTCATTAACAATCAATTCTCCACGTTTAAGTCTAGTGTAACCATATGGACTAGCATCAGAACCACCAGCCCAAAGACCTTGGTCACGAACCATTTTGAGACGACCACTTCGTAGACGTTCAGTAATTGTCTCACGTTCTAGTTGAGCAAATACTGACATGACTCCAATCATGGCTCGACCAAATGGTGTGGAAGTGTCAATGGTTTCTGAAATGGATATGAACTCCACATTATTAGGAAGAAACATTTCTTCGATTAAATAAAGGGTATCCCGCTGACTTCGGCTTAAACGATC
>NZ_JAGAVR010000029.1:0-25168 GCF_017941855.1 Turicibacter sp.
ATCGATGGGCTTGGGTTCAAAAACTTGAAAATATTCATTATGGTGAATACGACATTCAAAGTGTCAGAGTCGAAAGTAAATTACTTGATCATAAAGAATTACCTTTAGTCTAATTTAATTCATTCAAGAGTAAAAGGATTGCGATTCATAGCGCAATCCTTTTTAGCGAGTCGCTTGATTAAGTAGGAAAAGGCTCTGATTTAAAAATGATAAATCTTTTTATCTTTAAGCCTCTTTCTTAACCTTGAAATGAGATAAGAGGAAATGAAGTGTTTGTTAACCTTCAATAAGGTTTAAAATCTCGATGAGAGTCTGTAGATGATCTAACAATCGTAATTGTTTATAAAGAGGAAGATAAACTAGACCTTAGACGTTAGTTAGGAAAAAACTAAGATACTCATTCATAGATTGAAAGCTAAACTCTATGTTGAGGAATAAAGAATCCGTATCAGTAGGAAGATCATACTCTAACTTTAGTATTCCTTAGTATCTTTTGAGTCGTTACGATTAAATGGAAAAAATTTCTTAATAAAAATATTCAAAAAGTTATTTACAAAAGTGTTGAAATGGTTTAATATAGTCAATGTGGAAAACAACAACATGTCTCGGTAGCTCAGCAGGATAGAGCAACGGCCTTCTAAGCCGTCGGTCGGGGGTTCGAATCCCTCCCGGGATGCCATTAAAAAGTAAATTTTGAGAACTGCATTAGTAGTTCTTTTTTTTATTATAATTAATAAAAATGCTAGATCCAGAGGTGAAACATGTCTCGAGTTATTGATTTTCCTACAAACTATGAACAAAAAATAAACAAGGCGGATGAATTGATTGATAAAGGATATATTGATCAAGCGATTTGTCTGATTGAGGATTTTATTGAACAATCGAATCCAAGTCAAGGGAAGGAATTGCTTCAAAAAAAGTTATTAACCTGTTATTTTATAAAAAAAGAGTTTGATAGTGTTGAGGACGTTTTGAGTCAAATGCCTGTTGGTTTAGGAGACTTATCGATACTTGCTCATCGTTTTTTACTTTATCATTTTGATCAGAATGATGTTTTATTAACTGAGCTAGAAGCGGACTGTAAAAAAAACTTATCAGTTTTTGCCTATAAAAATTTGCAGGAGTTAATCGCTCAGCTTAAAACATTTTACGAAGAATATTGGGTTCAATCCATTGAAAAACAAGTTGTTCGCTTAAATGAAGGGTGTTCATTTGAACAGTCTTTGTTAATTCTTTCGGATTTGTCCCAATATTCAAATGAGGAATTAGGCTATTTTAAACAACCCTTAATCACATTTTATGAACAAGCACCCTCTCCTATTTTGAAAACGATTCTGTTTGAGTTGTTAGCCAAAAAAGAATTGAATTGGAGTTTGCCACGGGCTAATGATTCAGGAGAATCTGAAGGAATGATTTTGACTAATTTACAGACGTTAATGCCATTTAATAAAAAATTAGAGCAAGTGAATGAAATAATCGAACAAATGGACTTATTTGATGAGGTTAAGGTTCTTTTGTCTTTACAAGTGAATCTCTTTTATCAGTTTTGTTTTCCTAACTATGAAACCCTAGATTTATCGCTTGTCATCGAGCGGTTATTAGCGTTAATTATGGGAGAAAATGACGATTTTTTAGCAAGAGATGATTTAAGTTCGACGAATAGCTCTATAATAAATTACACAACTTGTAAATTGAGTCAGTATATACTAAGTTTATCATCATTAATGTAGAAATTAGGAAAAGCCTATGTTATAATTTAAAAGTTGTTACAAAGATGTAAACGCAAGGTTAATAGATGGAGGTATACATTATGGCAGTTAAAGTTGAAACAGTAGAAACAAATAAAGTAAAATTAACGATGACTATTTCTGCAGAATCATTTGATAAAGCATTAGATACAGCATTCAAAAAAGTATCTAAAAATTTAGCAGTACCAGGATTCCGTAAAGGGAAAATGCCACGTCAAATGTTCGAACAAAAATTTGGTGTAGAAGCATTATATGAAGATGCATTAGAGGTTGTATTACCAGGAGCATATATGCAAGCAATTCAAGAAACAAATATTGCACCTGTTGCTGCGCCATCTTGGGATATCGAACAAATCGGTAAAGGGCAAGAGTTAATTGCATCAGCAACTGTTGTAGTTAAACCAGAAGTTGAATTAGGACAATATGCAGGAATCGAAGTTGAAAAATTATCAACTGACGTAACTGAAGAAGATGTTCAATCAGAATTAAACGGGTTATTAGAACGTCAAGCTGAAATCGTTGTAAAAGATGGAGCAGTAGAAAATGGAGATACAGCTGTTATCGATTATGAAGGATTTAAAGATGGTGTAGCATTCGAAGGTGGAAAAGGGGAAAACCATCCATTAGTTATCGGATCTAACTCTTTCATCCCAGGATTTGAAGAACAATTAATCGGAATGACTGCTGGTGAAGAAAAAGAAATCAACGTTACATTCCCTGAAGCTTATCATTCAGCAGATTTAGCTGGAGCTGAAGCAACATTTAAAGTAAAAGTTCATGAAGTGAAAACTCGTGAATTACCACAATTAGATGATGAATTCGTTAAAGATTTAGATCGTGACGGAATCGAAACAGTTGAAGAGTTAAAAGCTGATTTAGAAAAAGTAATCAAAGAACGTAAAGAAACAGCAGCACGTAATCACGTGATTGATACAGTTGTAGAAAAAGCAACTGAAAATGCTAAATTTGACATTCCAGTTGAAATGATCGATGCTGAAGTGGCGCAAATGGTTAAAGAAGCAGAACAACGTTTCCAAATGCAAGGATTCAACTTAGATTTATACTTCCAATTCACTGGAACTGATTTAGAAGGATTCAAAGCACAATTACGTCCAGAAGCTGAAAAACGTTTAAGCTATAACTTAACATTAGAAGCAATCGTTAAAGCTGAAAACATCGATGTAACAGAAGAAGAAGTAGATGCTAAATTAGTTGAAATTGCAGGAGCTTATGGACGTGACGTTCAAGAGTTAAAAGCTGCGTTACCAAGCTTAGCCATGTTAAAAGAAGATTTAAAAGTACAAAAAGCTGTTGATTTCATCGTTGAAAAAGCAATTTGCAAATAATAACAGTCTATAGTAATAGATAGTACTTAATGAGGCGCGTATCCTTCGTGCCTCATTTTGTGCAATTTAAGCATTTGCAAAAAATGTCTAAAAACGACGTTAATAAAATGCAATGCTACTGAATATATATACTAATACATGGATGATATCAGTTATCTGTATATGGAGGTGTAAAGAATGAATAACATCGATATTACGTGTTCGTTCTGTGGTAAAAGCCATGACGAAGTAAACAAAATTATTGCGGGGCCTGGTGTGTATATCTGTGATGAATGTATCCAGATGTGTTCAGAGATTATTGAAAATGAGCAGTCAGATGAATTATGTGAAGAGTTTAAAACATTACCGAAACCAAAAGAAATTTTTGATTTATTAAACGAGTATGTGATTGGTCAAGAAGATGTTAAGAAAGTTCTTGCGGTTGCAGTTTACAATCATTATAAGCGTTTAACATCTAATCAAGATGATAGTGATGGTGTTGAAATTTCAAAAAGTAATATTTTATTACTTGGATCAACTGGAAGTGGAAAGACATTATTAGCTCAAACGTTAGCTAAGGTATTAGATGTTCCATTTGCTATTGCAGATGCAACCTCATTAACTGAGGCAGGATACGTAGGAGAAGATGTTGAAAATATCTTACTTCGACTGTTACAAGCAGCTGATTTCAATGTTGAAAAGGCCCAAAGAGGGATTATCTACATTGATGAGATTGATAAAATTGCACGTCGTTCAGATAATCCATCCATTACACGTGATGTATCTGGAGAAGGCGTACAGCAAGCTTTATTAAAAATTTTAGAAGGATCTGTTGCTAATGTACCGCCACAAGGTGGGCGTAAACATCCAAATCAAGAATTTATTCAAATTGATACAACGAACATTTTATTCATGGCAGGTGGGGCTTTCGCTGGTATTGAAGAAGTGGTTAAACGTCGTATTGGTAAAAAAGTTATTGGATTTGGTGCTGATTCTAAAGCTAATAATTTAACTAAAAAAGAAATTTATGCTCATATTCAGCCAGATGACCTATTGAAATTTGGTTTGATTCCAGAATTTATCGGTCGTTTCCCAATTATTGGTGCCTTAAATCCGTTAGAAGTAGAGGATTTAATTCGTATTTTAACAGAACCTAAAAATGCATTAACGAAGCAATATGAAAAAATCTTTAAAATGGATAATGTGGAACTGGTGTTTGACGAAGGAGCTATTACAGCCATTGCTGAAAAAGCCGTTGAACGTAAAACAGGTGCACGTGGACTTCGTTCTATAATCGAATCTATCATGACAGATGTAATGTTTGAGATTCCTTCAACTGAGAATATTGAAAAATGTATCATCACACGTGATGTTATTGTTGATAATACAAAACCAACACTTATCTTTAAAGATGGCGTTGCTTAATGAAGGAAGAAGTAATTATTTTATTTCTTATAAAATATCAAAAGTTTTTTATGTTATAATAGTAGTAGAGAATGGGAAGCGAATCGCTTCCTTTTCTATATCAATGAAACTGTCCGTCCATGATAAACATGAAAAGCAAACAAAGACAGACACAATCCGATATTGTGATATGTAGCATGATACGTCGTATGCAAAGTACTAGTGAGGTGAGTGGAAATGAGAATAGATGTAAACAGTGTGGAGACACATACACTTCCAGTGTTACCTGTGAGAGGTGTGATTTCTTTACCTAATACAGAAATTCGTTTAGAAATTGGACGTCCACAATCAATCGAAGCGTTAGAGGTTTGTGAAGAATACTCAAACTATGTTATTTTAGTTTCACAAGTTGATCCAAATGTGGAAGTTCCGCAAAGTGAAGATTTACTCCAATACGGAACAATTGCCAAGGTAACGATGAAAATTAAGTTACCAAATGGACATTATAAAGTAAAGTTTAATACTTTAACACGAGTTGAAATACAAGAATATACTCAGTTAGAGCCTTATTTCATGGCGACAGTTCAGACGATGCCATCAACTCCTTTACAAGAAGAACAAGAAATCGCGATTATGCGTCTATTAAAAGAAGCGGTTGTTGAACATGGAAGTTCTTTATTTGTTCATCCAAATGATGTAAAAGAATTGGTTGAGAGTGCAACGAATGCAGATCAAGCAACGGATATTGTTGCCTTCTATTTACGTATATCAGAAGAAGAAAAGGTAAAATATCTTCAAGAAACAAATGTTGAGGAGCGTTTAACCTTATTATTAAAAGATATCGAGAAAGAAAAATACATCGCTGATCTTGAAATGAAAATTAATCAAGAAGTTAAACGTTCGGTAGATGCTCATCAAAAAGAATTTTATTTACGAGAAAAAGCAAAAGCAATCCAAAAAGAATTAGGTGATGATTACTCAAAAGAGGCGGTCAGTCAAGAATTCAGAGAAAAGTTAGAAGCATTAGGAGTTCCTGAAGCAGTTAAAGCTAAGGCTTTAGAGGAGATTCGACGCTTTGAAATGTTACCCTCTAATTCAAGTGAATCAGGTGTGGTTAGAACGTATATTGAGTGGATTCTAGCTCTACCATGGTCGATTCAAACAACCGATAATACAGATATTTTATTTGCAGAAGAAACTTTAAATAATCAACATTTTGGATTAGAAAAAGTTAAAGATCGCATTTTAGAATATTTAGCGGTTAAAACGATGACAGGTAAAAATCCTTCGACTATTTTATGTTTAGTTGGACCTCCTGGGGTTGGGAAAACATCACTTGCAAAATCGATTGCAGATGCTTTAGGACGAAAATTTGTCAAGATATCACTTGGTGGTGTTAAGGATGAATCTGAAATTAGAGGACATCGCCGTACTTATTTAGGAGCATTACCAGGGCGAATGATTCAAGCGATGAAGAAAGCGGGAACGACAAATCCAGTCTTCTTGTTAGATGAAATTGATAAGATGGCGAGTGATTATAAAGGAGATCCGGCTTCTGCGATGCTTGAGGTTTTAGATCCTGAACAAAACAGTCATTTTAGTGATCATTACTTAGAAGAAGAATATGATTTATCAAATGTCTTGTTTATTGCAACAGCTAACTATTTAGAAAATATTCCGGCACCACTTCGTGACCGTATGGATATGATTCATGTAGATAGTTATACAGAACAGGAAAAAACGGAAATTGCGAAACGTTATTTGCTACAGAGACAGTTAGAGGCTCATGGCTTAACGAAGGAACAGCTTTCGATTGATGAAGCGGTGATTTTAGAGTTAATTCAATATTATACTCGAGAAGCTGGTGTGCGTCAGTTAGAACGCCAAATTGGCTCTATTTGTCGAAAAGTTGCTAGAAAATTATTAGCCGAAAAAGTAGAATCATTACATGTGGATTCTTCTATGCTTGTTGAGTTATTAGGAAAACATAAATATACACATGGATTGATTGAAACAGAAGATCAAATTGGTGTCGTGACAGGACTTGCGTATACTCAATTTGGAGGAGATATTTTACCTGTTGAAGTCACATATTATAAAGGGACGGGCAAAATGGTTTTAACAGGTAAACTAGGTGATGTTATGAAAGAATCAGGGCAGGCTGCGATTAGTTTTGTTCGTGCAAATGCTAAAAAGTATGGCATTGACCCAGATTTATTTAAAGATCATGACATTCATATTCATGTGCCAGAAGGAGCAACTCCGAAAGATGGCCCATCTGCAGGGGTGACCATGGTTACAGCGTTAGTCTCTGCTTTAAGTCAAAAATTTGTAAAACGCGAAGTGGGAATGACAGGAGAAGTGACACTCAGAGGTCGTGTTTTACCAATAGGTGGATTAAAAGAAAAATCAATTTCAGCTCATCGAGCAGGATTAACAACTATCATTATGCCAAAAGATAATGAAAAAGATTTAGATGAAATACCGCAAAGCGTAAAAAGTCAAATGACGTTTATTCCTGTTTCAACGATAGATGAAGTTTTACAGCATGCGTTACGATAAGGTGTTGAGAATATGCATATAACAAAAGCAGAATATATAAAAAGTTGTGTCAAAGCGGAACATTATCCAACAGATGGATTACCAGAAATGATTTTTGCAGGACGTTCGAATGTTGGAAAATCCTCATTTATCAATTCACTGACAAATCGTAAACACTTAGCACGTGTTTCAAGCCGTCCAGGGAAAACTCAAACATTAAATTTCTATAACATTAATGATATGATGTATTTAGTTGATGTTCCGGGATACGGTTACGCCAAAGTGAATCGCTCGTTAAAAGAGTCATTTGGACGTATGATTGAAGAATATTTAGTTGAACGTGATGAATTAATCTTAGGTGTTTTATTGGTGGATTATCGTCATAAACCAACAGCGGAAGATATTGCAATGTATCAGTTATACAAATACTATGAAATCCCAAGTGTTGTGATTGGAACGAAAAAGGATAAAGTGAACCGTAGTCAGTATAAAAAACAAGAAAAACTCATTAAGGAGACGCTTGGATTTGATCAAGATGATGTTTTTGTGGCTTACTCTTCAGAAACTCATGAAGGTCGTGATGAGGTTTGGGAAATTTTCTTAGACTTAATCCAACAATACAATGATATTATTCAAGAAATGGAACATGAGGAAGAATAAAATAAAGAAGCTATCTCGAAACAAGAGATAGCTTTTTAATGTGAGAAAATAAAACAAAAAATGACAGATTAAACGATAAAGTAGCGTTATTTTTTGGAAATATCAAAAGAAAAACTTTATTATATGAAAAAAGGAAATATTATAGAACTTTTTCCTTAAAAAATTTTTAATTTTGTTTTAAATCAACCTTAGATAATGTATAATTAATGGTGAAATGTGGATAGTTAGATAGAGATTGTGGAGATAAGTGGTGAATATAAATGTTTATTGGTGAGTTTCATCATAGTATAGATGCTAAGGGTCGTTTGATTATGCCTGCTAAGTTTAGAGAGCAGTTAAACGAATGTTGTGTTATTACTAGAGGGATTGACCAATGTCTATTTATTTATCCGATAGAGGAATGGAAGATATTGCTTGAAAAAGTGAATGGGTTACCTGTTAATCGTAAAGATGCCCGCCAATTTTCACGCTTTTTTCTTTCTGGTGCGTGTGAATGTGAATTTGATAAACAGGGAAGAATTAATCTATCAACACCCTTAATGAATTATGCAGGGCTTAGTAAAGATTGTGTTATCATTGGCGTCTCAAATCGAATTGAAATTTGGGAGAAAGAAAAATGGACGCAATATTTTGATTTCTCTGTAGATTCTATTTTAGATATTGCCGAAAATATAGGATTTGATTTATAGGAGGTTACAACCATGTTTAATCACTACTCAGTTTTACTTCGTGAATCAATTGAGAATTTAGAGATAAAAGAAGATGGTATTTATGTTGATTGCACCTTAGGTGGTGGCGGACATAGTAGTGAAATCTTAAAAAGATTAACTACAGGACATCTGTATTCATTTGATCAAGATTCATTTGCAATTGAGAATGCAACGAAACGTTTAAAAGAAATTGGAGACAATTTTACAATTATTAAAAGTAATTTTGTTCATTTGAAAGAAGAATTAAATGCACGTGGGGTAATGAAAATAGATGGTATTATTTTTGATTTAGGCGTATCATCGCCACAGTTTGATACACCTGAACGTGGATTTAGTTATAATCATGATGCGAAGTTAGATATGCGTATGGATCAAGAGGCTGAATTATCAGCATATGAGATTGTCAATGAGTGGGAATATAAAAATTTAGAATATATTTTCCGTGTTTATAGCGATGAAAAATTTTCAAAACAAATTGCACGTGCCATTGAACGTTATCGCGAAAAACAACCGATTGAAACGACTTTTGAGTTAGTAGAAATTATCAAATCTGCGATTCCAGCGCCGGCAAGACGAAAAGGTGGTCATCCTGCTAAACGTACCTTCCAAGCATTACGTATTGCGGTAAATGATGAATTGAAAGTATTTGAAAAGGCATTAAAAGATGCCATGGATATGTTAAATGTTGAAGGGCGAGTGGCTGTTATTACCTTCCATTCTTTAGAAGATCGTATTTGTAAACATATGTTTAAAGAACGAAGTGAAGCAAAAGATCTTCCAAGAGGATTGCCAGTTATTCCACAAGAATTCCAGCCAGAATTTAAATTAATTACTCGCAAACCAATTGTGGCAGATGAAACAGAGTTAACGGAAAATAATCGTTCTCATTCAGCAAAATTAAGGGTAGCTATGAAAATGAAGTAGAATAAGGGGGAAGAGAAATCATGAATACTGCGGTTAAGCAATTAGAACAAATTGAGGTTTCGCATTCATCGCAACACGTCAAAAGAACAGTCGTTAAACGTAAGAAAAAAAGTTTATACAATTTTACTAATTTAGCAATTTTAACAGGAGTTGGAGCTTTTTGTTTGATTGCTGGGAGACTCTATTTAGACGCTCAAATGACTCAAATTCATTATGAAACAGAGGCGTTAAAATTAAAAATTTCGAACCAGATTGTTGTGAATGAAGAATTGTATTCAAAAATTGCGGAACTTTCAACTTATTCACGTGCTATGGAAATTGCCAAACAAAATGGACTTTCGACTTATAATAACATTGTAAACATTGGAGAGTAAAATCCTCATAGAAATAAATCAAGAAGCAAATGTATGGTGAGGATGATTAGTATGAAAAAAGAAAGACGACTCAATCACACAGGAAGAAAGATGCTAGTCATTATAACAGCTTTCTTCTTGGTCTTTTTTTTATCCATTGCCTATCATTTTATCGAGATGGCACTCACGGGTGAGAAAAAAGGTCATGATTTATATCAGTATGCGCTTAATGTCTATTTAGCTGAAGAACAAGTGCAGGGTAAACGTGGAACCATTTATGATCGTAGTGGTGTTGCTTTAGCAGAACAGTTAACGTCATATACCTTATATGCTAACCTATATGAAGGTTATGGAGATGTGGTAGAAGATATTGATGATACGGCTAATAAGTTAAGTACGGTCATCGATTTATCAGCAGCTGAAATAAAAGAAATTTTATCTAAAGATCGAAAACAGGTTGAATTTGGAAATGCCGGTCGTCAATTAACCTATTTAGAAAAAGAAAAAATAGAACAGATGAATTTAAAAGGGATTAAGTTTACGGAAAACATCAAACGGTTTTATCCTAATGGGATGTTTGCCTCTCATACGCTTGGATATACGAAGTGGGATGAAGTCAATCGTGTCCTTGAAGGCGAGATGGGAATTGAATCGTACTTTGATGAGTATTTGCAAGGAAAAAATGGACGTATTCAATATTTAAGAGATAAAAAGGGATATGTTCAACCAAATAAAGAAGAATTTGTATTAGAAGAGGCAAGTGATGGCTTAGATATCTATTTAACACTTGATTCGACGATTCAAACCTTATTAGAAGAAGCCATGGATAATGTTTGGGAAAGTGCGAATCCACAGAGTTTAGTTGCCGTTGTCGCTAATCCTAAAACAGGAGAGATTTTGGCAATGGGAAGCCGTTCAAGTTTTGATCCTAATATAAGAGATATTGAAAATTATAATAATCCAGTGATCTCTGATTCATTTGAACCGGGATCGACGATGAAGATTTATACCTATGCTGCTGCTATTAATGAAGGAAAATATAATGGAAGTCAGTACTTTCAATCGGGATCACGCTTAGTGAATGGTTCTACTATACGAGATTGGACCCAGACTTGGGGGACGATTACCTACGATCAGGGGTTCTATCGTTCGTCAAATACGGCAATTATCGATCTTTTAACGAATGGAATTACGCCTGAGACGAATATTGAATATCTTGAAAAATTCGGTTTTGGAAGTCAAGTAGGATTACCCTTACCAAGTGAATCAGCAGGAACATTACCGACTGATTGGGATGTGACACAAAAAATAACAGCTGGATTTGGTCAAGGGATTTTAACGACTCCGATTCAACATATTCAGGCCATTACAGCTATTTTAAATGAAGGACAGTTAATTCAACCTCAACTGATTGAACGTGTTTATGATCCTAATCAGGAAAAAGATGTTTATCAATTTGAGCCGATTAAGCTAGATAATCCTATTACGGCACAAACGGCAAAACAAGTAAAAGATTTGATGGTTGGTGTTGTAGCCGAGGAAGATGGTTCAGGACGTCTTGCTTATAGTTTAGATGGTTTTACAAGTGGTGGGAAAACCGGAACGGCTCAGATTGCGGATGGTGCTAATGGATATCTTGCTAATGAATATTTGTATAGTTATATCGGATTTGCACCTGCAGATGATCCAGAGCTTGTGATGTATGTGGCCATGTCAAGACCTGAAACAGGTGGACACGACCAACTTGGACAAATTTACCGTTACGTCATGCAAACAGGATTAACGTATTTAGGAGCAGAAAAAACACCTATTTCAAACATTGAAGATGTCTATCAAAATGTTGAAGTGAATCAATACATTAATCAAAATGTTGAAGTGGCCAGTCAACGTTTGATTGAGGCTGGTTTGCAACCGATTGTGATTGGATCAGGAAATCAAGTTTTTGCACAATCTCCTTCAGCAGGAAATATAGTGGTGAGTGGGAGTAAAGTCTTTTTACAAACAGGTAAAACATATGAATTACCTAATTTTGAAGGTTGGACGAAAGATGAAGTCGTTCGTTTTGCTGAATTAGCTTCATTAAAGGTTACCTTTAATGGAGAAGGATTTGTGACATCGCAATCATTAGCTCCTGAACAAAAGATTCAGTCTACTACTGAGATTGTGATTGAGTTGACGAAAACCCCATCTCAAAATGTGACAGAAGAGGCGCATGAAGAAAACGAATCTGAAGATTCTTCTGCCGAGATAGAAATATCTCAAGAAAATGAACCAGTAAATGACTAAATTTTAGCCTAATAACGCTTTGAATAGCGTTATTAGGCTTTTTTTTATTTAAATTCTGCATAAATTAAATAGAATTGTAATAAAGTTGAATAAAAAAGTAATGTGTAGAGACGATTACGTATTTACTAAGAAAAAGACTCATATAGTTATTATGTAGGTTCAAAGTGATCATAATTGTCATATTAAATTTTACATGAAGGGGGAGCAATGGATGAAACAAGCAGGAGTCATACAACGACGATTACTTATCTTTTTATCAATTGTACTAATTTATTTTATAGCATTATTTATTCGACTTGGTTACTTGCAAATTTTTGACTCAAATGAATTGGTACAAAAAGCAGAAGAACTTTGGTCACGGAATTTACCGATAGAGGGACAAAGAGGAATTATTTATGATCGTAATCACGAAGTGATTGTTGGTAATGAAGTAGCGCCATCTGTGATTGTTATTCCAAGGCAGGTAACAGATGTTGAGCATACTTCTGAGGTATTAGCTGAAATATTAGGTGTGTCGGTTGAAGAGGCTAATCGACATGTCACGCACCGAGTTTCAGTCGAAAGAATTCAACCAGAAGGAAGAAAGTTATCAAACGAGCAAGTGGTTGCGATTCAGGAAGCGAATTTAGATGGGGTTTACTTAGTTAATGATGTCAAACGTAGTTATCCATATGGAAGTTTGCTCGCTCAAACCATTGGATTTACAGGAATTGATAATCAAGGAATTACAGGACTTGAGTATGTTTATAATGATTATTTAATGGGAGCTAATGGGGTCTGGCAATACTTTTCAGATGCAAAAGGGAATCCACTTCCACAGTTTTCAGATTCTTATTCCCCTGCATCTCGTGGATTAGATATTGAATTGACGATTGATTTGCATTTACAACAAATTCTTGATCGGGAATTTGATAATGCTGTGGCAAAATATGATCCAGATCAAATGATTGGGATTATTATGGATCCGAAAACAGGAGAGATTTTGGCTTTATCGTCACGTCCAACATATGAACCAGAAAATTATCAGGACTATGATCAAGAGATTTTTAATCGTAACTTACCGATTTGGTCAACGTATGAACCAGGTTCAACATTTAAAATTGTAACGTTCTCAGCAGCCCTAGAAGAAGGGGTGATGACTCTTGAAGATCGATTCTTTGATCCCGGATATGCAATGGTTGATGGTGTCAGAATACGTGACTGGAAAGCAGGGGGTCATGGCGATCAATCGATGCTTGAAGTCATTATGAATTCTTGTAACCCGGGATTCATTGAACTCGGAATGAGACTTGGTAAAGAGAAATTATTTGAATATATAAAAGCATATGGATTCAATGAAAAAACGGGGGTTGATATGCTTGGAGAATCACAAGGGATTATTTTTAATCCTGATAATATTGGAAATGTTGAGTTAGCAACTTCTTCATTTGGACAAGGGAACTCTGTCACGCCAATTCAGTTAGTAACAGCGGTCAGTGCAGCAGTTAATGGTGGGAATTTGATGCAACCTTATATCGTGAAACGTATGATTCACCCTTATACAAATGAAATTTTATATGAGCGTCAGCCAACGATTAAAAGACAAGTTATTTCACAGGAAACATCAGATACAATGAGATATGCACTTGAAATGGTTGGCGCGCAAGGTAGTGGTAAAGGAGCTTATATTGATGGTTATCGTGTAGGTGGAAAAACCGGAACGGCTCAAAAAGCTCGAAATGGGGCCTACGTTAGCGGGGAATATATTTTGTCATTTGTTGGAATTGCTCCAATGGATGATCCTCAGTTAGTTGTTTATGTGGCGATTGATAATCCTAAAAATACGATTCAATATGGAGGGGTTGTGGCTGCTCCAATTGCACGTTCTATTTTAGCTGAAGCACTACCCTATATTGGGGTAGAACCAAGAGAAGAACAGATTGAAAAGAAATATAACTGGCTGGATACTCAGTATGTAACAATTCCAGATTTTGTAGGACAAGAAAAGAAAAATATCGAAACATCATATTTATATAATATTGAATATTATGGAGAAGGAACAAAAGTCATTTCACAGCAACCCGAAGCATACACTAGAACGATAGAGGGCGGAACTATTCGATTATATTTAGGTGAATAATAATTGAGGAAAGGATGAATGAGGATGGATTTAAAACAGATGAGTGAACTGTTAGGATATACGTTAGAACATGAGAATCAGGAAATTAAAAATTTAGTGTATGATTCACGGCAGGTAACGAAAGGAAGTGTGTTTTTCGCTATCAAAGGGCAAGATAGTGATGGGCATCAATATATTGAAGATGCAGTTCGTAATGGTGCTATTGCAGTTGTTGGAGAAGAGTCTTTAAATCCAGCGTGTTTATATTTTGAGGTGTTTAATACAAAAAAAGCGTTGGCTATTATTTCGTCTAAGTTTTATGGTGAGCCATCTAAAAATATGAATTTAGTAGGGGTAATAGGAACCAATGGAAAAACAACCATTACGTATTTAATTCAACATGTTTTTGAATGTTTAGGCATTGATAGTGGCTTAATCGGAACGAATGGTTCGTGGGTGGGACAAAAGAAAAAAGCGTCTCGTACCACGCCTTTAAGTCCAGATTTGAATGAGTTGCTTCAAGAAGGGGTTCGGCATAACCTCCCATATGTTGTGATGGAGGTTTCTTCTCATGGGATAAAAGAAAATAGAGTGGATCAGTTGGACTTCGATCGCTTAATTTTTACGAATATTACAGAAGAACATTTAGATTATCATAAAACGTTTGAAGATTATTTATTTACAAAGATGCGACCGTTTATTCAATTTAGTGATTATGATGATAAAAAAATGGCAATTATAAATTGTGATGATGAGCATGCCTCATCCTTTATTAGTGTAACAAATAGCAAGATATTAACTTATGGATGTCAAGCAAAAGCAGATATTTTTGCAAAAGACATTGAGTATAGTTTAGAAAGAACAAATTTTTCATTGTATGTAAAAGGTCAGTTTATCTGTCAAATGACAATCCCTTTATTTGGAAAGTATAATGTATATAATGTGTTATCTGTCTTAGCTTATTTTTATTCATTAGGTTACGCCCCGGAACAAATTGTCCCATTTATTGAGAATGTTTCAGTCATTGAAGGAAGATTTGAGTATATTCAGGCACCTTCTGGGGTCACTGTTGTGATTGATTATGCCCATAATCCGGATGCTATTTTTCAAGTGTTATCTTGCTTAAATGTTATTTCGACAGGAAATATTATTACGGTGCTAGGGGCAGGTGGAAATCGCGATAAAGCTAAACGAAAAATTATGGGCCGTCACGCCACTTATTTATCGGATCATGTCTTCTTTACTAGTGATAATCCACGTAATGAAGATCCATTAAGTATTATTTATGATTTGTTATCAGGAACGAGTAGTGTTAATTATACCGTCATTGTCGATCGTGAAAAAGCAATTGAGGCAGCCTTAAAAAAAGCAAAACCAAATGACTTTGTTGTTATTTTAGGAAAGGGACATGAAAAAACGCAAAATATTAATGGTAAAATTGTTCCATTTAATGATAAAATAGTCGTTGAAGAAGTGATTAGAAAAAGGGGTATTTAACATGTTAAAATCAATTTTATTTGTATTAATCGTTTCGTTTTTCATCGCGACGATTATAGGTCCATTTTTTATTCCTTTTTTACGACGTTTAAAATTTGGACAGGCCATTCGTGAAGAAGGTCCAAAGTCTCATCGTAAAAAATCGGGAACGCCAACGATGGGTGGAATTATTTTTATGACTTCAATTGTTGTGACGGTATTAGTAACGGTATTTGTTACGGGCTATGCCACAATGAGTCATCAATTAATCATGCTACTCTTAACATTAGTAGGATTTGGAGCTATTGGTTTTGTTGATGATTTTATTATTGTCGTTCGTAAAAATAACGAAGGGTTGAAACCAAAGCAAAAATTATTTGCACAGCTTGTTCTAGCAGCAGTATTTTTCTATTTATACTTAAGAAATGGCTATCCAACAACAATTTCGTTCTTTAATTTATTTGACTTAAATTTATACTGGATTTATGGATTATTTATTTTATTCTGGATGGTTGGTTTTTCAAATGCCGTCAATCTGACAGATGGATTAGATGGATTATGTGGTGGAGTTAGTGTTATTTCATTCGGAGCTTTTGGAATGATTGCGTTAGCTCAACAACAAACGGATATTGCATTATTCTGTTTTACAGTGGTAGGAGCCTTACTTGGGTTTTTAGTGTTTAACTTAAATCCTGCTAAAGTGTTTATGGGTGATACTGGTTCATTAGCACTAGGGGCAGCTATTGCAGCTGTTTCGATTTTATTAAAGCAAGAATTAATTCTTGTTATTATTGGTTTAGTTTATGTTATGGAAACTTTATCAGTTATTCTTCAAGTTGCCTATTTCAAACGCACAAAGAAAAGATTATTTAAAATGGCTCCAATTCATCACCATTTTGAATTATGCGGATGGGGAGAGTGGAAAGTTGTGACTTTCCTCTGGGCTGTTGGTTTCATCTGTGCGATTTTAGGATTAATCATTGCCATCTAATATAGATGGCTTATCTTTTAATAAAAGGAAGATTTGATATGAATAAAATAAATAGCTATGTAAATAAACGAGTTCTTGTGATGGGGTTAGCAAAAAGTGGGAAAGCAGCGGCTCGAATGCTTAAAGAGTTAAACGCTGAGGTTGTGATTAATGATCGAACGCCACTTAGTGAAAATGAAGATGCAAAAGAAATGGTAGCAGAAGGATTCGAAGTGATAACAGGTGGTCATCCATTAGAATTGTTAGATCGAGATTTTGATTTAATTGTTAAGAATCCGGGAATCCCTTACCTAAAAGTGCCCCTTCTAAAACGTGCTCAAGAATTAAAGATTCCGATTATCACGGAAGTTGAGTTAGCTTTTGAAATTTGTGAAGCACCGTTTATCGGTATTACGGGAACAAACGGTAAAACGACGACGACAACCCTTATCTATGAAATGTTAAAAGAAAGTACGTTAAATCCATTAATTGCTGGAAATATTGGAGAAGTCGCAACAGAGGTTGCTAAAGTTGCTCAGGCAAATCAAGTTTTAGTGACGGAACTTTCGTCTTTTCAATTAATGGGAATGCCTTTATTTAGACCACGTATTTCATTGTTGTTAAATATCACAGAAGCACATTTAGATTATCATTTGAATCTTGATGAGTATCGACAAGCCAAATTAAATTTAATTAAAAATCAAACAAGTGATGATTATTGTGTTTATAATAGTGAAGATGATGTGATTGTGGAAGGGATTAAACAAACAAAGGCCACTTGTATTCCGTTTTCTTTATCAGAGAAAGTAGAGGGTGCTTATATTTTAGAGGGAGCAGTTTATTTTAAAGAAGAATGGATTATAGATGTTAAAGATATTTTATTAAAAGGAGATCATAATCTTCAAGATGTTTTAGGTGCAGTTGCAGTTAGTCTCTTATATGGATGTGATTTAGAAGCTATTCGAACGGTTTTAAAACGATTTGCTGGCGTTAAACATCGTCTTCAATTTGTTGGTGAGATTAAGGGAGTTAAGTATTATAATAATTCTAAAGCAACTAATATTATTGCAACGCAAACGGCATTAAAAGCCTTTGATGGCCCTATTATTTTAATTGCTGGTGGGTTAGATCGAGGTCATGATTTAAGTGGATTAGTCCCATATTTCAATAAAATCAAATCTATTGTGACCTATGGAGAGACAAAGCATCGATTTAAAGCATTAGCAGATGAGCATTTAATGCCATGTACTGTCTATGATCATTTAGATCAAGCAGTTGAAGATGCCTATGAGCAGGCTATAGCAGGTGATATTGTTTTATTCGCTCCAGCTTGTGCAAGTTGGGATCAATATCAAAACTTTGAACAAAGAGGCGATCATTTTATAGGGTTGGTAGAAGGACTTAAATAAAAAAAATTAGGCGATGCCTAATTTTTTTTATGAATCAGAACTCATCAATCTGAAGGTGTTTAAGAAAAAAACTCACCCATTTGGTGAGTCTGTGTTTAACTAGATAGGACATTTCAAGAGTGATTGAATACATTAATAGGGGATAAGCCAACATTTTTATAACATTTTATCTCAAATGCCTATCCATGGATTGGCTTTAAGGTTTCATATGACGGCTGATATTTAAGACAATACCAATTGAAAGAAGTGTAATCGTTAAAGAAGAACCTCCATAACTCATAAAGGGTAAAGTGATTCCGGTAACTGGAATTAACCCAATGACAACTCCGATATTAATCATGACTTGGATAATCAGCATGGACATAATTCCAACAACGATATATTTCCCAAAAAGATCATCCGTTTTAAGGATAATGTAGGAGCATCTTGCAAAAAATAATATAAATAGTATAAGAGTTCCAACAGAACCAATAAATCCTAATTCTTCTGAAACAATAGCGAAAATAAAATCAGTTTGTGGCTCGGGTAGGTAGAAATACTTCTGAACACTATTTCCAAGACCCGTTCCGAATAATCCACCTGGTGCAATGGCATAAAGTGATTGGATAATTTGGAATCCAGATCCAATAGGGTCGCTCCATGGATCAAGGTAGGCGGTAATACGTTGAAGACGATAAGGTGCAGAGATAATTAAAACGACAATCCCAGCAATACCTGTTAAGATGAAGTAGACAAAGTATCGAATGGGAACCCCACAGATAAATAGCATGACAAAACCTGTGGCAACAATAACCATCCCACTTCCGAAGTCTGGTTGTAACATGATGACTCCAAAGACTAAAAGAATTAAAAATAAGAGTGGAATAACGCCTTTTTTAAATGTTTTAGCATCTTCGACATAGTTGCTCATATAACGTGCTAAAAAGACGATTAATCCTAGCTTCATGAATTCAGAAGGTTGAAGTGAAAAAGCTCCAATTCCAATCCAACTTCTTGCTCCCCCACGAACTAAACCAATACCTGGAACTAATACTAGAATAAGTAAGACCAAACTCACTAGAAAGAAAGGGGTGGCATACTTTTTATAAATTTGATAATCAATTCTTGAAACAGCAATCATCCCAATGACCCCGATTGAAGCAAATAGGAATTGACGTTTAAAGAAATAAAAGGCGTCATCAAATTTATATTCAGCCCAGATATAAGAGGAAGATAGGACAAAGATTAATCCAATAGTTGTAATACTGAGTGCTAATAGGAGTGTTAGCAAATCAATTGAAGACTGTTTATTTTTCATTAGAACTCCCCTTTTTTTATTTAAAATCTATAATAAAATATATGAGGTGAGTTGATAAACTTTCATTAGATAGAATAAAAAATTAAATTTTTATTTAAAATGACAGGCAGATATTTTGGAAATAATGAGAGATGAGTCAAATTTAGATAATATTTAGACTTATTTTAATTTAATCTAACGGAATTTGTTTAAAGTATGTTAAAATATAAAATGAAAAAAAAGACTAATTATAGTCTAATAAGGAGTGGTATTATGCGCATCCTTGTGACTGGTGGTGGGACTGGTGGACATATCTACCCAGCACTTGCAATGGTTAGAGCACTTCAAGAATTAGATAATCAAGTAGAAGTACTATATATTGGAACTGAAAATGGACTAGAAAAAGAGATTGTAACTCATGAAGGGATTCCATTTAAACATATTGAAATATCTGGATTTAAACGATCGTTATCTTTGGATAACCTTAAAACAATCTTTAAATTTTTTAAATCAGTATCGGTCTCAAAACAGTATATTAAAGAATTCAATCCTGATGTGGTGATTGGAACTGGTGGATATGTTTGTGGACCTGTTGTATATGGAGCTGCAAAACTTAAAATTCCAACGATTATACATGAACAAAATAGTTTACCAGGGGTAACGAATAAGTTTTTAGCTCGGTATGTCAATAAAGTAGGTATTTGTTTTGAGGAGGCGAGACCTTATTTTCCAGCAGAAAAAGTTGTTTTAACTGGAAATCCACGTGCCTCTGAAGTCGTGAAAACAATGAAAATTGGTAAAGGTGCATTAGGGTTAAATCCTCATAAGAAAACTGTTATGATTAGTGGAGGAAGTCGTGGCGCTGAACCTATTAATGAGGCTGTTGTATCAATGATTCAAAAATATGAAAAGGCTGATTATGAAGTTGTGTTTGTGACAGGAAATAAACATTATGACAGTATTAAAAATCAAATTGAGAACGTTGATTCTTTAAAAAATGTACACATTTTACCATTTATTAATAATATGCCTCAATATTTAGTGAGTGTTGATTTATTTGTGGGAAGATCAGGAGCAACTTTCTTGTCAGAAATCACCGCACTAGGCGTACCAAGTATATTAATTCCTTCGCCATATGTCACAGCAAACCATCAAGAGTATAATGCAAGAAGTGTAACGGATCATGGTGGGGGCGTTTTAATTTTAGAAAAAGATTTGACAGGTGAAAAGTTATATCAGGAAATTGAACGCATTATGCAAAATAGTGAACTTCGTTATCAAATGCAAAACACCTCAAAACAACTAGGTATTCCAGATGCAGCACAACGTATGATTACAGTTATGAACGAAATTATTGAGAAAAAGTAGGTGTTTTAAATGTTTAAGAGTTTTATAGAGGAGTATAAAGGGAAGAATATTGGTTTATTATTAGAAAATGAGCCATTGTCAAAACATACGACTTTTCGTGTAGGAGGTCCTGCACGTTGCTTAGTGATACCAAACTCTAAACAATCATTGGTTGAAACGATGAAATTAATTAACAAATATGAATTACCTTTTAAAGTCATTGGAAGAGGGTCTAATTTATTACCTTCAGATCGTTTATTTGAAGGAATTATTGTTAAATGTGATAAAGGATTAGATCATGTTGAAATTGATGGAACACAAGTGACCGTAGGCGCTGGTGTTTCGACTATTTTATTAGCGAATAAAGTAGCAAAATGTGAACTAGCAGGGTTAGAGTTTATCTCAGGGGTACCAGGGTCAGTCGGTGGAGCGATTTATATGAACGCAGGTGCATATAATCGTGAAATTCAAGATGTTTTGGTTAAAGCGTTAATTTTAGATGAAGCGGGAGAATTAAAGTGGTTAACGGTTGAGGAAATGGGGTTTTCATATCGTCAATCTATTCTGCAGACTCATAGAAATTGGATTGTTGTAGAAGCAGTCTTACAGTTAGAGAAGGGTTCATATGAAGAGATTATGGAACTAATGAAGGCAAGAAAAGTAAGACGAATCGAATCACAACCAACAAACCTACCATCGGCAGGAAGTACTTTTAGAAATCCACTGCCTCATTATTCATGGCAGTTAATTGAAAAGTCAGGATTACGAGGAGTTCGTATCGGTGGAGCAGAAGTTTCACAGAAACATTGTAATTTCATTGTCAATGTAGGTGGGGCGACTGCGACAGATATTTATGAATTAATCCAACATGTTCAAGCAGTCGTATTTGAAAAGCATGGTATACAATTGCACCCAGAAGTTGAGATGTTTAACTGGTAGGTGGAGAGATGGAAAAAGGGAAGGTTGTTGAATTTTCAAGAATTAAAAATCAAAAGGTGAATAAGCCGAAAAAAAGACTAAAAAAGAAGATTAAAGGCTTCTTTTTTAGTCTATTTATTATGATGGTGATTGGAGGGATGTTTTATTTTGCATCGCCAGTTAGTCGATTATCGGTTATTTATTTTAACGGATTAAATTATGTCAAGCGTTCTGAGTTACTTGAAATGACACAGTTAAATTATGATGAGTTATTTTTGAGTTTGGATTTGAAAGACATTCAAAACACGATTCAATCACATCCATTGATTAAAGAAGTTAACGTGACGAGAGATGGATTGAATCGATTAAAGATTGATGTAACGGAAAAAGATATTGTTGGATGTGCGCAAATCAATAATCAATTTGAATTTGTTTTAAGTGATGGTCAAACGATTCAAAATCAGTATAATCTCAAAGCGCAGTGTGAAGGGCTGATGATTTATGGATTACCTGATTATGAAGAAAATCAATCTGTGTTAAAATTGTTCGTTAAATCGTTGATGAAGGTTGATCTTGTTTTTCGTAATATTATAAAAGAGATTCATTATAGCCCTTTATATGGAGATAATAATAGATTTTCATTATTTTTAATGGATGGGAATACGATTATTGTTAATAGTTATACCATGGTGAACAAGTTAAAATACTATCAAACGATGGCAGATAAAGTCCAAAGTCTGAATGGGGAAGTAAAAGGCATTTATCACTTAGATGTTGGGGATCATTTTGAACCTTATGAAAAGATGTCGATTGATGCTAAAAATGAGGGAGAAATGTCGTAAAAACAATTCATTTGGCAGGTTTTTTCCAGTGTCTAATTTAAATAGAGTTTCGCTAGATAGATAACCATTATTATCAGGGGGATATTTGTCAAATAGTCTTTTCATTGGGTGAAAAATATAGTAAAATAAAATATGATATTGTGGTAATAATACCATATGTTAGTGGAGTGGTTTGAGGTGAAAAATAATATTTATGCTTGCTTAGAAATAGGGTCCTCGGAAGCTAGAATTTTAGTCTGTAATATAAGACAAGAACGTCTTTATGTCCTATCGCAACAAGAAATTCTAGCTGAAGGAATTGAAAATGGAAATGTCATTAATGTGAATCAAATCGTTGAAATACTTAAAAATTTAAAAGAGAAGGTTGAAAAAGATCTTCATCAAGAAATTCAAAGTGTATTATTAGCGATACCAAGTGTAGATGTTAATATTGAAAATATAACAACTACGTTATCAGTTGAGGCTAATAAACCAATTAGTCCCGCTAATGTTAAGCAGTTATTCCGTAATGTTATTAATCAACCAACATATCGTGATCAAGTAGTTGTTAACATTATTCCTCGTTCATTTATTGTGGATGAAAAAAATGCTATACAAAACCCACTAGGTATTATTGGTAATCAAGTTTCGTTAAGTGCTCAAAAAATGACTGCCTCATCTTCATTAGTTTATAATTTAATTAATGTCGTTGAATTGGCTGGATTTAGAATTTCTGATATTGTGTTAGGGAGTGTAGCAGAAATGATGTATGTTGCTACGCCCGAACAATTATATAAAGGGGTATGTCACGTAAATATTGGAAAATCAACCACAACAATTACTGTTTCTCAAGGTGGTAAGGTCTTATCATCTGTTTCTTTATCTATTGGTGGAGAGCATGTCACAGAAGAGATTAGTGAAGCATTTCAAATTGAAAAGAGTGAAGCTGAGTTATTAAAGGTGAATTTTGCTCGTATTAATTACGATGATATGATTCCAGAAATTATTTACACAGCTGAAGGTAATGGGGAGTTTATTTGCATCACTAGACAAATGTTATCGGATGTTGTGACGTCTCGATATGAAGATATTTTAAAGCTAGTTAAACAGTATTTGACCGAAAATGGTTACAAGCATGAAGATATTAAATATATCTTTACAGGTGGTGCAGTTGAGCTTGAAGGGTTGAATGTTTTGGGGAAATTTGTATTTGCACAAGATATTCATATTTTTAGACCTTCAATGTTAGGTGTTAGACAGGCTAAATATGCAAAATTAGTCGGAATGGCTACATTTAATCATGAAATAGCGTTGTTGACATCGCAAAAAAGTAATATAATTAATTTTGATGCTTACTCTGATGCGAGAGGTATCAATCTTATGCACGAATCACGACAGGAAACAGAAAAAAAGGTTTCAGTTAAAACAAACAATCAAGATAAGTCATATATGGATCATAAGTTGGAAAATAGTGGTGTATTAGTCCGATTATTTGATATGATATTTGACGAAAAAGCAGAATAGAAGTAGAAAGTTATGAGGAGGTTTCAGGGATGGAAGGTTTCGGATTTGGAAATGAGTTTACATATGCCCCTAGAATTATTGTAGTAGGTGTTGGTGGCGGAGGAAGTAATGCTGTCAACCGTATGATTGAAAATGATGTACAAGGTGTTGAATTTGTTGTTGTTAATACTGATGCACAAGCATTAAATCTTGCCATCGCTGATCGTAAATTTCAAATTGGTCGTGATTTAACTCGAGGATTAGGTGCAGGTGGAAATCCAGAGGTTGGTAAACATGCCGCTGAGGAAAACTTAAGCGAAATTAAGGAATTAGTAAAAGGTGCAGACATGGTCTTCATTACTTGTGGTATGGGTGGTGGAACCGGAACAGGTGCTGCTCCAGTTATTGCAAAAGCCGCAAAAGAGAGTGGAGCATTAACAGTTGGGATTATTACACGTCCATTTACATTTGAAGGAAAACGCCGTACTGATTTTGCATTACGAGGGATTGCAGAGTTAAAGGCTAATGTGGATACATTAATTTCAGTTCCAAATGATCGATTATTACAAATCGTTGATCGTACGACGCCGATGTTAGAAGCGTTCCGTGAAGCGGATAATATCTTACGCCAAGGTGTTCAAGGGATTTCAGAAATTATTGCAGTGCCTGGTTTAATTAACTTAGACTTTGCCGATGTTAAAACAGTTATGCATAATAAAGGTTCAGCCATTATGGGAATCGGTTATGGTACAGGAGAAAATCGCGCAACAGAAGCTGCGAAAAAGGCAATTGCTAGTCCATTATTAGAAAATGACATTGATGGAGCAACTGATGCTATTATTAATATTTCTGGTGGGATGGATATTGCATTATTCGAAGTTGATGAAGCATTACGTACGATTCGTGAAGCTTCAACGACTGAAATCAATATTATCTATGGAGCGACAATTAATCCAGATTTAGGAGATGAATTAATTGTGACAGTTATTGCAACTGGATTTGATGAAACAAATGCAGCAGGTAAACCAGTTGAAATGTTGATTGGAGATAATCGTAACAAGAAAGTAGTAGCTTCAACAGAAGAGCAAGAGGTTCAACCTGCCGAACAATCAAAACCAGCTCAACCAGCTAAGCGTCAACCATTTGGTGGAGAAAGTGTTGAGATGATTCCAAACTGGTTAATGAATCGATATAAATAAGAGAGAGTAATCTCTCTTTTTTTGGTTCTTTGTCAAATAGTGTTGCTGATTAATTTGTGACCTATTACAATGAACGACCGAATTGAAATCCTAGTAGCTATGCTGCTAGGATTTTTCTTTTGGGTTTAGTTAGATTTTGAATCATAAGAATTCTTGATTTGAAATGATAGAAGCTGCGATATCCAAACGCGATACGTTTG